>JAKAQK010000101.1:0-521 GCA_021822625.1 bacterium
ATTATGAGGTCTCTATAATCTTCCTGATATGCACATTTTTTAACTGTTTCAATTATTATTTTTTTTATATTATTTCATATTTGATTTTTAATTTAATTAATAGTTGACTTTAATTCATACTCCCTCATTTCAAAAAAAATAGACAGGAAAGAAGCATTGGATTTCTTAAAAGAAGTAGCCGAAAACAATAGGATATACGGTTTTAAAAACGTTTAGGGCAAGTGTCATGATAATGACTGTGGGCTGACATTGACATGCATTGGCGGTTACAGGTATATCTAAAGCAGGCGATAAGCAAATAAATTAATCCGCCCTGTTTATTCTTCCGTTTATTTGTTGCTCCTTTATTCGACTGCCTTTATTGCGGTTCTATTTATTTAATATGCCAAGTTGCTTGCTAATCCCTTAATTTATAAAGATTGAGGGGGGGGGGGGGGAATTTTATTTATTTTTTTTTTTTTTTTTTTTTTTTTTTTTGTTTTTTAAATATTTTATATAAATTTAATAGAAATTTTGGCAAT
>JAKAQK010000101.1:531-8003 GCA_021822625.1 bacterium
TATTCTTCCATTTATCCGCGCTCCTTTATTCGATTGCCTTTATTGGTTCCATTTATTTAATATGTCCAGTTGCTTGCTAATCCCTTAATTTATAAGGATTGGGGGAGGGGGGGTGAATTTTATTTATTTTTTTTCTGTTATTTTTTTTCTTGCAAGTTTCTAAAATATTTGATATAAATTTAATAGCAATTTGGGCAATTAATCGGATTGATAGGTTGTAACAGCTAGTGTATATTGAATTTTGTTAATGTTAATATAATATAAAATAAATAAAGTAAAATATAATGGGAAAAAATAAAATTTTCGAGGGATTCAGGGTATTAGCCAAATATAAATATCTAATATGGATACTGTCGTTTAAAGAGCTTAAAATTCAATATAGGGGCTCGTATTTAGGCTTTTTCTGGTCTTTAATGAACCCGCTTTTACTGCTTATAATTTACACTTTTCTATATGTCGTAGTTTTTCATAATCCCGTGAAAACATATACGGTCTATTTGTTTTGCGGGCTTTTGCCGTATTCGTGGCTGCAAAGCTCAATTATTATAGGAACAAGTTCCATATCAAACGCCAGCAGTCTTGTTTCCAAATCCCTTCTCCCCCCTGAAATTATCGTGTTTTCCAAAGTTGGCGCCAACTTTTTAAATTTCATCCTTTCCCTTCCCGTTCTTATTATCTTCATTTTCCTCTTTAAAGTCCGCATTGGGTTGCCGCTCGTTTATTTTCCTTTATTGGTCGTAATAGAATTTTTTCTTACATCCGGTATTACCCTGTTTTTATCTGCGCTCAATGTTTTTTATAGGGATATACAGTTTATCATTATGAATTTAATGACGTTTTTATTTTTCTCCCTGCCGATTATGTATTTCGATAGTAATCTTCCATTAAAAATCAGGCATATTATTTATTTAGACCCTATCGCTTATCTTATGAAATGCTTTCAGAACATCTTTTATTTTAATATGTTTCCGCGTCCTTATTATGTATTAGGCGTTTTATTAATTTCGCTGTTGTTTTACATTATAGGGTATTCGTATTTTGCCTCAAGAAAGGAGCTTTTTAGTGAGTTCGTATAATTCGGAATATGCAGTCGGGGTAAATAATATAACAAAAGTATTCAGAAGGCTGTCTTCCCATACCACTTTAAAGAGAGCCTTTATAGACGCCGTTACGTTTAATAAAAATAAGCAGGTAAAAATGTTAAAATTTACGGCTTTAAAGGACGTGAGCTTTAACATAAAAAAAGGGGAAACCTTTGGAATTATAGGTCCTAACGGGGCGGGGAAAAGCACTCTTTTAAAGATATTGTGCGGAATAATGAGACCGACGAGCGGAAAAGTCGCCATAAACGGTTCTTTGTCCGCACTGCTTGAACTCGGCACGGGTTTTCATCCAGAGCTTACAGGCAGGGAAAATATTTTAATCAACGGGTTAATTTTGGGCTTAAGCAAGAAAGAAATAGAATCAAAATATGACGAAATAATAGAATTCAGCGGTATAAAAGACTTTATAGACGAACCTATTAAGACATATTCGAGCGGAATGGCGGTGAGGCTTTCTTTTTCGGTTGCCGTAAACGTAAACCCCGATATTTTAATATTGGACGAAGTTTTAGCCGTAGGAGACGCCGAATTTCAGGCAAAAAGCAAAAAAAGGATAGAAGAATACATAAACAGCGGCAAAACAGTTTTGTTAGTAAGCCACGATAAAACAGCTATATTGAATTACTGCTCAGAAGCTCTGCTGTTATATAAAGGAACCGTCTTGACGAGAGGAAAGACGGAGGATGTAGTCGGCAGGTATGAAGAAATCGAAAAAGTGAAATGACATTAAAGCGGTATATTATATTCTTTTTTATAATATCTGGGTTATCATCATTGCCATTTAATGAAAAACTATGCTATATATTTCCAGTTCCCTATAAAATTTAAACAATAAGATTTGGGGTTGTTAATGAAAAAGGTATTAATCGGATTAATCGAACATATGGGCGATATTGCGGCTTGTGAGCCTGTAGCCCGTTATTTAAAAAATAAATATCCTGAATCGAAAATTTCATGGGTTGTTTCCGAAAACTACAGAGAACTTATCGATACAAACCCAAATATCGATGAAACTATTATAGTTGATTGTTTAACAGATTGGATAAAATTGGCAAATCATGGTAAGTACGATAAAATAATAGACTTGCATGTAAATTACAGAATATGCCAGCATTGTAAAATACCATTGGTTAAAACTACAGGTAATCCTTTCGTAAACGCGTTTGAATGGTTTGATTACGGGTCTATTTTAGAAGCCTTTTCTATTGGCGCAGGATTGCCAAAACTTTCTGAACAGCCGTTAGTGTATATACAAAATAATCACATTACCAAAGTAGATAATCTTGGTTTAGGTGAAGATTATATTGCGATTCACAGGGAATCTAATAATAAGGAAAAGGATTGGCCGGATATAATGTGGAAAGCTTTAATATCATGGATAATAGAAGCATTAAATATTAATGTTGTCGAAGTTGGTGCAGGTAAGATAAATAAATTTTATTTAAAATCATCCCATGGAGGCAATTACACAAACTTAATTAACCAAACATCTATCCTCGAAACTGCAGAAGTAATTAAAAGGTCTAAAATGTTTATAGGTATAGACAGCGGACCTGCTCATCTCGCAAATGCAACATTTACGCCAGGCGTGATACTGCTTGGCAGGTTAGGTTATTTTAAAACGTATAATCCATTTTCTGGCTATTACTCAAATGATAGCGAAAAAGTTAGAATAGTTAGAAACATCGCAGGACCCGCTAAAGATATTTCTTTAAGCGAGGTAATAGAAGCTGTAAAATACGTATTTTCCGATACCGTAGATAAGCAGGAAAAAGAATCCGGTATTAGCAATATTAACAGTTATAGGAAACAAATTTTATCATATACGACAACTCAATTTAATAAGTACCATGATAATAATGATAATGTTGACAGAAAATTCCCGCTTGTTTTGTCGTTTTATCTGCCGCAATTTCATCCTATTCCAGAAAATGATAAAGCATTTGGGATCGGTTTTACTGAGTGGACTAATGTTAAAAAATCGGAGCCTTTATTTGAAGGTCACTATCAACCTAAGCTGCCGAGAGAATTAGGGTATTATGATTTGCGGTCTATTGAAGTTATTTTTGAACAGGTTCGACTGGCTAAAAAATACGGTATATCCGGTTTTTGTTTTTATTATTATTATTTTAACGGAAAAAAGTTGCTATATAATCCTATTGATAATTTCATTAAATCAGAAATAGATTTTCCGTTCTGTTTTTTATGGGCAAATGAAAACTGGACTAAGAGATGGGATGGCGGTGATAATGAAATAATAATAGAACAAAATCATAGTATAGAGGATAGCATTAGATTTATAAGAGAATTAATACCGGTATTTAAAGACGAAAGATATATTAAAATAAACGGCAAACCGTTGCTTGGCGTTTATAAACCTAGTTTAATTCCCGATATACGAAATATTACTGATATATGGAGGGAAGAGATTAAAAAAAACGGCTTTAATGGAATTTACTTAATAATGGTTGATGATTGGAACTATCCTTACTTTTCGCATCCGAGAGAGTTTGGATTTGATGCTTCCTATGAAATTCCGTCAAATACTGTTACCGAAGAAGTTATTTTAGAAAAGGACAAATTACCTTTTTACGATAAAGATAAATTTAACGGCCGGGTAGTTGATTACGATGAATTTGCTAAATTTCATATGGGCAGGTCATTTCCTGAATATAAACGATTCAAGACGGTTATGTTGCCTTGGGATAATACTGCCAGATATAAATATAATGCCATGGTGCATATAAATGTGGATAATAATGCTTACAAATCTTGGCTAACCCATGCATATTTTGACACATATAGGAGATACGAGGGCGATGAGCGTATATTATTTATTCATTCGTGGAATGAATGGTGCGAAGGAACATATTTAGAACCAGATTTGAAATATGGCAGAAGATATTTAGAACAAACTGCCGAAGCAATAAAAAATGCAAGAAAAATAATAGAATTTAGCGTTAATTCGGAAAATAATTTGGACGCATTAGCTTTAATAAATAGAATAATAAATGATAAAGATGAAACTATTTTTAGAATTAATAAACTTCTTATCGAGAAAGAAAAAAGATTAAGGAGGATAGATGCGCGGCTAGCTAATTCGCTATTTTTAGGTGTAGTTTTATTATATACAATTAAACATCCAAAGGATACTTTGAAAAAAATACCCAAAGCTTGGCGTATATTTCGTAATAATGGCATTGGAGTTTTTTTGATGAAAATAAAAAATTACATAAATTCAAAATCTTAAATGTAAAACAACTATAACCAGCTGTATTAATTGGGTAAATAAAATTTTATGGAAAATTGTAAAAATAATTTAAAAGAAAATCTCCAAAATTATATAAATCATTTTAAAAATTTTGGAATAGAAAGCGTAAAATTCGACTTTGACAATAATTCTATAACGATTAATAAATTTGATAAGGATATAAAGTTTTTTTATAACAAATCAGTATCATTTATCAAATTTAATTCAATTACTAATATAATAGGAGAAATTTTTGGCAATGAAGAATATTCTTGGTTAGATGTTAACGAAAAAGATGTTGTTGATGTTGGTGGTTTTGTTGGAGATTCAGCGATGTATTTTGCTATTAAAGGCGCAAGAAATGTTTATGTTTATGAACCTTATCCTGATTCTTTTGAATTAGCTAAAAAAAATATTCTATATAATAATTTAGAAAATAAAATTGCAATATTTAACAAAGGGGTAGGAAAAGAAAACGGCACCGTAGTATTGGATCCTGATTATGAAAGTTATCCTTCTTCCGAATTAATAAAGTTTAATAAAGGGATTAATGTTGATGTGGTTTTGCTTGATGAAATTGTAAATCGATATAAATTAAACGATGCAGTCTTAAAAATGGATTGCGAAGGATGCGAATATGATATAATTTTAAACTCTAAAAAAGATACTTTAAGGCGGTTTTCGCAAATTATGATAGAGTATCATCATGGTTATGAAAATTTAAAATACGCCCTTGAAAGTTCCGGATTTGTTGTAAGTTTTACGTTGCCGAAAACGGGTTTAGACAAAATAATAAATCAAGAAAGAAATTTTGGTTTTATTTATGCAACCAGAACGCCAGCAGTATTGTCGGTAGATGAATTTACTGAAATTTTCGATTCGCATTTTAATTATTTTATAAATAAATATAAAAATGTAGACGAAAAAATTAACTCTCTTACGCAAAAAATAGATGAATTACAAGAGGCCCACAGAATTAAAGACGAAGAGATTAATATTTTGAGAAGTAAAAATAGGTTATTTTCTTTATTTAGATTAAAAAATAAGTAAAAAATATTTGGGAAAATAATGAAATATTCTATAAGTGTATGAAACAATTAAAATTTTTTTATACTGGCGCAATAGTTATTTTAATTTTACCTATTATTTTTTTTTATGTTACTTTATTGTCAAATTGCGTAAATATACCATACGATGACGACTTTCCTTCTTTATTATTATTTATAACTACTTTTGCAAAAACACATGGAATATTTAATAAAATTACCCTTTTGATTACCCAACAGTATAGTTCTTATAAGTTAATTTTTGAAAATGCGATTGCTTCATTATATTATTTTATTTTTGGCAAAATAAATTTTATTTTTCTGCAAATTATGGGGGATTTGTTTGTTTTACTCATTCTATACTTTTTTATCTTGATTATTAAGAAGTGGGTTGATAATAGAATAAAACTTATAATTTCGTTGATCCCCGTAGTGTATATATTGTTTCAGTTCCAATATTTTGAAACATTAAATTGGGCTATGGCGGGTTTACAAAATATTCCAGTTATTGCTTTTTCTTTTTTTGCTATTTATTTTTTGTTAAAACATAGCTATAGATTTTTTTTAATTTCCAATTTATTTTTTGTGCTGGCTGTTTTCTCAAGCGGTAATGGTTTGTTGCTCTTCCCCATTGGTATACTAATAATATTACAACAAAAAAATACCAATAAACTTATTATTTGGCTAGTTATTTCTATAGGACTCATATGGTTATATTTCTTTGATTATCATTTTAAAAATGATGGGTTACCAATGAGATCATTATTATATAATATTAATTTGCCATTTGCTCTTTCATTTATGGGAGCGGCATTTACAAACTATTCCTATGGTTACAAAGTAAGTTTTTTTGCCGGCGTATTAATATTAAGCACTTTTTTATTTATGTTTAGGAAAAGAAGCGATCACACTGATCCGGAAATTTTTTATAGTTTTTTATTTATTATATTCACAGCCGTAGCGGTTTCATCAATACGAGGTAAATATGGCTTGGCTGCAAGTTTGTGGTCTAGGTACGCAATTTATTCAGATCTGGCTATTATTTTTGGTTATCTTTTTTTGGTAAAAGAAATAATTAAAACAAAATATTTTAAGTTATTTATAATTATTGCGATTATTTTATCAATATTTTTTAATTTTAATGCTAATAAAGAATATTATTCTCAAGTTCAGGAAAAGAAAACAAGTTTAATCTATTCAATTGAGGCTTTTAGAAATAGATATATTGGTAGATATGTATTACCTATTCCGTATCGGGATCAAACATGGGCTCTTAATTTGATTGAAAGAGCAAAAAAAATGAATATTTATTTTTTACCCAATACCAATATAAAATTAGACATACCTTTATTAGTTTATAAATGGGCAAAAAAAACGCCATATAATAAGAAAGCTTTACAAAATTTGATTCTTTTCTATATTCGAGGATATAGTTTTATAATTTTTTTTCCGCCTAAGTCAAAGAATTTCTTTAAACATTTTTTATATTATATTGTTAAAAACAATAATTTAATTAACAATAAACCTTTTTTTCAGCAATTATATCCATATAGACAACAATATTGCTCATTATATAAAAAATTAAATAAAAATATTTATGAAAACAAATATTGCTAATAAATTATATATTATTTTTTTTGGATTATTGACAATTGCGTATGTAATGCCTTTGTCTATATGGATTCCAGCTATAGGCCTCGATCCTTCGTGGCGAATGGCCTTAGGTTGGGCGGTGCAGCATCATATTCAATTTGGTAAAGATTTTATTTGGACATACGGTCCTTTAGGTTTTTTAGCATCTCCTTTATTTTATCAAGCTCACATTTTATGGTTTTTATCTTTTATTTTTATTTGGATTATTTCATTACTATTCATATTAATTATACTCGTTTTATATTCAGATTCTAAAATAGCAATTATTATAGTATCACTCTTATTGATGTTATTCTTGGCGTTTATATCATTTACCATATCGCCGCCAACGATACTAATTTTACTATCTTTAATTATTTTAGTTTATAATTATAAATATGAAAATAAAATAAATATAGTATGGCTCATGATTTATGGAGA
>JAKAQK010000102.1 GCA_021822625.1 bacterium
TTCCGATCTAGGATTAGTCAGAACGATTACATAATTTTTATAAATTTTTACGTTAGTCGGAAAATTTTCCGTAACGCTTAACAATCCAACCGGACTTATTAAACGTCCTGTCGGAAGTTTATGCGTATATTCCTTAATATTTTCCTTTGTTATTTTAACTGGAACATGTTGAAGAAACAGGCTCGGTAAATCGTGATTCGGTATAAGATTAGCAGCCGAAGAACTTTCCGAATACCCAAACAAAAATACTATTAAAATACTTATAGCAGCTGCCGCTACAATAAAAATTTTAGCTTTAATATCGTGCTTTATATTAAATTTCATATTTTAAACCCCGCTAACTTTTAATTTATTAGTTTACGTTTCCAAAAAAAATATGTGCGGAAAATCTTTGTAAACTTTCCGCACATATATTGCTTTAACTTCGATAGAGAGAGGAGAAAGATAAAGCCGAAGACTTAATTATTTATTATTTATTAAAGTTAAAACTTCACCGATGCGTTAAGCATAAAGAACCTTGGGAGTCCGGGCATAACGGTTTCATAGGTATAATTAGAATTGCCTGGTATAGAATTATATCCTATATAACCCCATGCGTTATAATTTCTGTTAAGGATGTTATCAACGCTTAACGAAACTTTTACGCCTTTAAATTGGGCGTTTTTTAAAATTCCGATATTTTTAAAATTAAAGTAATGGCTTAAATAGCCGTTAAGAACCCAATAACCACCCAGGTGATATTTATCCGTCGGGTTGCCGTTGCTGTCATTCAGGTATTGCTGTCCCGAATATGTACCCCAAATCCTTAAATATGTTTTAAAAAGATTTGCGTAACCGCCCAAATTTGCAAGATGCCTTGGAACATCTGCAATATGCTCACCCGAAAGAATTGTGCCATAGTTTCCGGAATAATTGGTTGTATATATTGCAGTATTATACGACCAGTTTGCAAAAACCCCCGTTTTGCGGCTGATTTTATAATTTGCCGCAAGTTCAATACCTTCATACATCGAATTTCCTGCGTTGTATTCCAAAGATGTCCCTAAAGATTGATTATAAGCGGTGCTAAATGTGTTTAAAAAGTCTTCTTTATAGCCGTTTATTGAAAGCTTTAAATTATTATATTTATACCTCGTGCCGAGTTCATAATCGGTAATATATTCCGGTTTAACAGTTGTTAACGGCGGCGTATAAGGATTGCCGTTTAATGTGGCCGCTCCGATCAGTCCGTAATATGCCGCAATATTCGGAACTTTTTGTATCTTTCCCCACGCGCCGTAAATTACCCAATTTTTAAGCAGGTTATAACTTAACCCCAATGACGGTTCAAAATAGTTATAAACATTGGATTCCGTTCCACCAATCGGGTAATAATAACCCGGATTATCGGCAGCCGTCGTGTTAACGGTATTATATTTAAAGCCAGGTTCTATAAAAAACCTTTTTGGGATAACGGTTATTTTATCTTGAATATAGACGGTGTCATTCGCCCTTGTATCGTGTTCGTTCCAAGCATCGTTATATAAATTTCCTTGGGGAACATTTGAGTTTCCGTACCAATATTCAGCAGAATGTATTGTCCCGATAAAAAATTGCCCTCCAAGCGTAATTTCATTGTGAGGCGCTTTGATCGTAAGACTGGGAATATCCCCGTATTCGTTCATATATTCCAAATATAAGTGATTGTCTGTCCCGTATAAGCTATCGCCTCCTCCGTCTGGAAATAGGGATGCAGGATTATAACTATTGTTTGAATCCGGAGAAACCCAGCTTTCAGGTTGGTTCGGCAAATAAAAAGGTTGAATCCCGTTAATAGTTATTGCACTGCACTCCCCATTTGTCGCTGCATTATAATCAGGATTTGCCGGATAATTATAAATTTTTGATATACATTGCGGATTCGTATAGCTTACCCTATAATAATGATTATAATGGTAAAACGCTTTATTCTGAAACCTTAAATGCCTATTCACATAATCATTCCATCCGAGTATCGCATACCAGCTTTCATCGAGATTATACGAATTGCTGACATTTGAAGGCCAATTAAAGGTATAACCGTATTGCTGTTCCAATGACAGGGGAACAGAATGAGGAGTAAATCCGGCATTGTCGTTTCTCATATATATGAATGATATATTAGAGCGGCCAGTATTATACGGCTTAATAATAGACATATAGTATGAATCGTTTTTATCCGAGGTATTTTGCATCCATCCGTTAGAATTATTTTTGCTTGCTTTTAAATACATTCTAATCCCGTAAGGAAGTTTCCCTGAATTAATAGAAGCTCCGTATTCCGTGGTGGCAAAAGATCCCCAGCCTCCGAAAATTGAAGCCCCGAACTTTCTCGAAGGCATTAGGGGATTAAAATTTATCGTTCCTCCAAGCGAATTAAAAGAGTTAACGCTGGGATTATTTATGCCCCTGTAAATATTTACAGATGAAACATCTCCTAAGGTAAACGGAACGTTATTTCTTACCGAAGCATAATTCTGAGCGGAACCGTCAAATAAACTATTTAGAGGTACACCGTCAAATTCCTCGGTGATTTGTCCTCCGTTAAACGCCCTCATATAAATATGCGTCCTTACGCCGTTTGGACCGGATGTTGAAACATAAATGCTCGGTTTCTGACTTAAGATATTTGCAATGCCCGTCATAGGATTATTTGTAGCTTCTATTGCCTTTTTTGAAATATGGGATACAGTGTAAGCCGATTTAAACAGTTTCTTTTTTTCCTTTTCTTCTTTTGTAATCTTATTAGCCTTGACAGCCGCCTCTCCTAAATTAACAGATTTACCGGTTGCGGCATTACAAGTCTTACTCATTATTCCGCCAATACCAAGTAAAAGAAATACGCTAAATATCATAATTTTTAAAAATTGATATTTAATCTTTTTCATCACTCCTCCTATTCATATTTATTGAAATTAAGTTGAAAATTGAAAATTAAGATATTTAAATTTTATATTAATTTATTTTTTGTAATTTTTTTTATTCAATAAAAGAAGTAATATTTTTATGTACATTTATAATATCAAACTAATGTTACAACTTTATGACGTTTGTATTAAATTATGTTAAATTTTATTACAAAAATGTTACTAAACTGTTACGGTACGGAAATGTTTTAGATATATTGTCTATCGGTTTTAAAAAAAATATGCTGGAAGTCTGTATTCGACTTCCAGCATATCTCGCTTTAAGAGAGAGGAATAAAGCCAGATTAAAACTTCATGGTCGCGGATAAGAAAATTTCACGAGGAGCGCCGGGATAAAAATATGTTATCGGAGCAATGCCCTGTATTAATGCTGTATGCTCCGACGATATATATTGCTTTCCCAGCAAGTTAAATATTGAGAATGTTAAATTTGTCGTTTTCAATCCTGGTATATAATTATTAAACTTTTTTGTTTTAAATGTAATGGCGCTATTCAATATATTATAGCTATCCATTGTTTGATTTGACGGACCGCCGGTCTTTGAATTTTCTATATACTGCGAGCCGGTATAAGTGTCCCATAATTTAATTGAATATGCGTCGTTTCCTGCCGGAATCCTTTATTGTCCCCCTGCATTGAACATTGTTTTAGGCACAAATGGTACATTATAGTTATTATAGCTGAAGCCGCCAATGTTTAAGCTCTTATATATACCTGAAGAAAAGAAAGTTCCATTAAAAAAAATATGCAAATTATGTACAGGGTCTTCTTCGGTGAAAATGGTGTCTGATTTATTTATTTTTAATTTACGCTTTAAAAAATACGTGCGGAAAATCTTTGTAAACTTTCCGCACATATATTGCTTTAACTTCGATAGAGAGAGGAAAGATAAAGCCAATAGACATATTTATTTAAAATTTATTAAAGTTAAAACTTCACCTGACGCAATAACCGATAACTATTAAAACTTAAAATTAGCGGTTAAATAAAAAGTTCTCGGCGCTCCAGGATCAGCCAATATTGCACCGGCGCTTTCTCCTGTGCTTCCGCCGAAATATGCACCGCTTGTAATATATTCAAAAGCATTGTACTGATGATTAAATAGATTTAAAACGGAAAAATCTATGCCTAAAGTTTTAATATCCTGCTTTTTAAGGGCATGAGTCGTAAATTTGATTCCGGCGTTTGCTATATTATAACTTGGCATGGTTTGATTAGTCGGGGCGCCTGTCAAATTATTAAACATATATTCTTTGCCGTTATAAATATCCCAGAACTTAGGTGTTAAAGAAAAATTATAATTTCTAAATGGCATCTTATAAGAAAGACCTAAGTTAAAAGTCAAATCAGGAACATTTGATACGGGAAGATTATCATAATTTTCTTGATTAACGCCCGAAACATAACTGGTATAGTTTGTATGTAAGATTTCAAGATTTGAATAAAGATGAAGATTTTTAACCGGATTATCTAACATAGAAATATCAACGCCATTATAATTTGCGGATGCGTAAGCAAAATAAGTCGTATATACTGTGTTTACCAATATTGTCAAGGGGATAGCTTCATGTCCTAAATGATAAGTAAAATAGTTTGCATTAAATATAAAATGATGTAAAAAATTAATATTGGATTTATTCAACAAAATTTTAAATCCTGCTTCATAATCCGTATCACGAATTCCCGAAATGCTTCCAGGATTGGCTGCAGCAACAGAACTTGAAAGACCGACTGGATTTTGGACGGTTTGAGAATAATTTCCATATAATCTAAGATAGGGGAAAAGCTTATAGCTTGCCCCTAAGGACGGCTCGGTTCCAAAAATCTGCCTTGAAAAACTGTATGCGCTCGTTCCGCTTGCAGGGTCGTTATAACTGGTAAATATATTGTGATAACCAACCCAGTCTAAGCCTGGTATAACCGTTAATTTGCCAAGATGAATTCCGTCTTGAATAAAGGTCGAAAATCCGGTTTCGGAATATCTATTATATTGAGTGCCAAACCATATAGGATTCCATGTTGCATATATATAATAACCTCCAAATTTTACATTGTTATACGGCAAATTTAATTTAAAAGTGAGCCTATTTCCATAGTTATTGGAATAAGGGCTCCAGTCTTCGGAGGACGGCGCTCCGGGAATATAATTATTTATCCTATAATGCAAGCGGTATCCATGCCTGAACCACGGCATGTCCGAAAATGTCAGGTTTGGAGATAACTGCAAATTCAATTTAGAATATGCCAATAAAATCTGGGTCTTAACTAATTTGTACCACATATTTTCTGGCAATGAGGAATAATAACCTGATGTTTGCTCGCTGTATAAGGGAGCGCCACTCACATTTAAACCTTGGGTAGTAACTCCTTGAACAGGGGAAACCGGAATGAAATTTGGACGGTAAGCCGAACTTCTTGCGGCGTAAGCCCCAAAGCTTAAAGAACCGTTATTTAATGTTTTTATCGCCTTAGCAAAGAAAGCATATGAATGTGAAGGAGCATTAAAACTGCCTGTCCTGAAAGTATTTTCCCTGACATATCCGCCTGAAAAAATAAAATCCCAACCATTCGTCAAACCGGAACTTAAAGTGAAATTGGTATAATAAGTATTATAACTGCCCGTTCCAAGACTTATTTCTGCGGAAGGTTTTACCGTCGGTTGAACCGGTATAAAGTTTAGAGTTCCTCCTATACTGCCATACCACCGATTATAAGGATTTCCCGGACCGTAAATTACATTTATACCTTCAATCATTGAAAGTATAGGAATCATGTTAGGCTGCCATGCATTTCTCACATAATCGGTCATAGGAACTCCGTCAAATAAAACCATTACTTCATGACGGGCAATAGACCCGCTGGCAGAACCCCAACCCTGTGAAAGCCCTCTTACATATACTTGACTCCTATCCGACGGATTATTGCCGCCGTATGACCTTACCGAAACTCCAGGAGCCATTTGTAAAGCTTGAGCGGCATTGCCTACGCCTGCATTTTCAATCTCACTTTTATTAATCACAACCTCCGATTGAGTTGATTTGAATATCTCCTTATTCGATATAACCTTAACCTCCTTTTTTTCATAAGAAAGAAGTCTTTTAACGCTTGAAGAAGTTACGACACCCAAACTTATTACACCGTTTGAACCAGCTGCGTAAGAATAACCTACATACGTAAAAAATGTAAAAATGAACAGCATGCATACGATTAACGCGCCGATAGGATAAAAACTTCGTTTTTTCCTTTGCATATTCCGCAACATAAATCCTCCTATAAAGTTTAATTTATTATTGTCGATAAAATTTTTTGTCTTTGTTATTTTATCAAACGAATGTTACAACTTTATGAAGTTTGCGTTAAATAATGTTAAATTTTGTTGCGGAAATGTTATAATTATGTTAAGAATATAATATTAATTTAACTATATAAATTAGATTTAGATAAATTTAACAATGGAATCGCGATAGGATATAAAAAAGCGTCAGATGGTTGCGGAATTATATTGGTTAAATATTTACTATATTCAACCAATCAATCCTGGAGAAATGTTTTTTATCGAGGGTTAATATATCGGTTAAACTATATTCTTTAATCTTTTTATTCATTATTTAACGACTCTTCGATAATCTTTTTTGCGGCTGATTTTCTTGCAATATTTCTAATCTTTTCGAGATCTTCGAATTCTTTTCCCTGTTTTAAGCTGCCCCTGAGATCAAAAATGTCTCCCTTTACGTGTTTTACAATTATATCACCGTCTTTTTTAATGAACATTACCTTATCATGCTCTTTAATTCCTAAAATATTTCTTATCTCTTTAGGTATAGTAACTTGACCTTTCTTCGTTAAAGTGCTTATCGACATCTAATGCCTCCAAATATTAAAATTCCTACTATTTTATTTTTGTGTTACTTTTATTAAAAAGTAATAAAAAGTATTAATCCTGCATTAGAAATTATATTTTCTGAATTACCGCTTCGCCTAAACGTATACCTAAACAATATTGACGTTATTTGATTTATAAAAAACACGACAAATATTTATACGGCAAAGCTAAGTCATGAACCGCATATTTATCGATACGAGCGCATGGTATGCTTTTATAGATAAAAACGACCCTGACCATAAAGAATCGGAAAATGGGTTAAACAATCATTTTAAAATCTTACTTCCAAAATATTAAAATCTATTACAATTTTAATAGTCACAGTTTATTAAAAATTAGACAATTTAATATTACTAAGTGATAAATGGAACTATTAAAATAAGCCCGCTATGCGCATATTCTTCAGACAAATGTCCGAATAAATCAAACTTTCTGCGATAGCAATAAAATTTTATAATGATGAAAGCGGAATAGCATTAATCCAACCGAAATTGGTTCCTATTATCATAGTTTTACCTATAATAACGGCATCCTGCGGTCCGTATCCTCCGTTATGCGCATTAAATTTGCTTATTATATGCCCGTTATTTTTGTTTAATACAAATATAGTCCCATTGCCGGTCGGAAAATAAACTTTATATCCGAGTAATACAGGTGCTGCTTTCATTCTGATAAGTTTTTTGCTCCATAATATTTTACCGGTTTTCAGATTAATAGCATAAGCCTTTTTCGTAACAGGGCTGCCCGTATAAATTATTCCTTGATGTATCATAGGAACAGCATCTTTGTTTCTTGGCGGCACAGTCCCAGAACCTAATATTTTTTTCCAAATAATGTGCCCGTTCGTTGCGTTTAACGCAATTTCTTCGCTTCTCGAAGTTCCAGACGTTAATCCCGGAATCTCAATCTGATTAACCACAATACCGCTTTTTGATACAGCGGGAGAACCGTCGCCGCTACTTGACGAAAAACAATGAGCAGGTTTTACCTTCCAAATTAATTTTCCTGTATTAGCATTAACGGCATAAAAATAATTAGGATGCGTGCCATTAATCAAAACAATATTTTTATATCTTGTAGCAGACGACATACTTACAAACGACCTGATATATATCTTCCACAACAATTTAGATCGGAA
>JAKAQK010000103.1 GCA_021822625.1 bacterium
AACATACATGATAGGTCCTACCGTTGCTCTTGCAATGACCAGAGAGCTGGGACCAGTCTTGACCGCATTAATGATTACAGCCAGATGCGGTTCTTCTATGGCTTCTGAAATAGGCACTATGAAAATTTCCGAACAGGTGGACGCCCTTGAAGTGATGGCGGTAGACCCTTTCTATTTCCTTTCTGTTCCGCGGATCATCGCATCCATGATAATGCTTCCTTTAATGTCTATTGTAACATCCCTTATAGGAATATTTGGAGGATATGTAGTCTATAAATTTTTTCTCGGATTAAACGGCACGGTATTTGTCGATATGATTTACAAATATATTAAACTCAGCGATATTTATAACGGTTTAATAAAAGCAGTTTTTTTTGGAATTATACTTGCTACTATAAGTACTTTTAAAGGTTTTGAAGCATCCGGCGGTTCTAAAGGCGTAGGAAGAGTGACCACACAGGCGGTTGTGCTGAGTTCAATTTATATTCTTTTTGCCGATTACATACTGACTTCAATATTATTTTAGACTCTAAACTTTAATCGTAATATATATTATAATATGATTATAATATGGTTAATATTAGTTATATGATTTATTAAATTAAATTAATAAAATAAACAGGTTAATATCAGAACTATATTTTATTTTGGATTTATGTAAATGATAATTCTTGAGAATGTAACTAAATCTTTTAAAAACGTTAAGGTTCTCAATAATCTCAATATAAGTTTTGAAGATAAGAAAATTACCGTTGTAATAGGCAGGAGCGGGGAAGGCAAAAGTGTTATGCTGAAGCATATAGTAGGGCTTTTAAGACCTGATTCAGGCAGAGTTCTATTTAACGATATCGATCTAAACGCCATAAACAAGAAGGAACTGAATGAATTAAGAAAAAAATTCGGAATGGTATTTCAGGATGGAGCATTGTTTGATTCAATTAATATTTTTGAAAATGTAGCATTTCCTTTAAGACAGCATATGAAATTATCGGAAGGAGATATTATAAAAAAAGTGATGTCCGGTTTAAATGATGTCGGTTTAAGCGGTATTGAATCAAAAATGCCGGCAGAATTATCTGGCGGCATGAGAAAAAGGGTAGCGGTTGCAAGAGCTATGATATTAGAGCCGGAAACGGTTCTTTTTGATGAACCTACTACCGGACTTGACCCTATAATGTCGGATGTAATAAATAATCTCATAATTTCAACGCAAAAACACTTCAAATATACAGGTATTATTATAAGCCATGATATAGAAGGAGCTTATAAAACAGCGGATACTATTGCAATGTTATATGAAGGTGCTATAATTGAAAAAGGTGATGCCGAAAAATTTAAGACATCGGATAATCCTGTCGTAAGACAATTTGTAACGGGAAGCATGAACGGACCGATAATTATATAGCTTGCATCGTTTGTTATTTGTTATATGTTCTTATATACGGCATATTATTTTAAGCAAAAATTGAGTCTGTTTATATTAAGTTTTAGTATACGCTCTAATAATTCGTTTAATTTATTGCAAAATGTACCAAAAATAACAGATGCCAAATAAATTAATTTTTTTTACTATTTATTATTTTAATAATATGTCATGAAATTAAATAAAGAAACCAAGGTTGGTCTTTTTACCGTCGCAATTCTAATAATACTTGTTTTCTTTTCGATGAAGGTCGGTAAAATTAACATTTTTAAACCGCCTACATATATTATTTCTGCATATTTTGCGTCTGCAAACGGCATAAACATCGGAACTAACGTTGAAATGGCAGGAATAAAAATTGGAACTGTTAAAAAGATTAGGCTCGAAAACGGTCAGGCTCGTGTTTATATGGAAATAAACTCTAAATATAAAATTTATCCTGATTATATCGCTTCGATAAGGTCTATGAGTTTACTTGGAGAGAGTTATATATCTATTACCCCTGCTAATACTATGCAAGCTTTATCGTCAAAACCTGTGCCTGAAAATGAAATAATTAAAAGCTATAAATCGCCGGAAAATATGTCTTCCTTGATTTTAAAATTTGCAAAAACTGCAGATAATCTTGATGCCGTTACAAAATCGCTGAAAAAATCAATCGGCACTAAGACGGGTGAACATAAAATAAAAGCAATATTGGCAAATATTGCAGAACTTTCAGATAATTTAAACAGATTAGTATATTTAAATCAGAAAAATTTCAATGTAATAATGACTAATTTTGCAGGTTTTTCCCGTAA
The DNA here is from genome assembly GCA_021822625.1 of bacterium. Classification (GTDB taxonomy): domain Bacteria; phylum SZUA-79; class SZUA-79; order Acidulodesulfobacterales; family Acidulodesulfobacteraceae; genus Acididesulfobacter. The sequence goes on from JAKAQK010000103.1 coordinate 2,224, forward strand.
TATTAATGGATTAACGGTTGAAAACGACAGAGCTTTGACAAAAACAATTCATAATTTTAGGGCGATATCCGATAATTTAAGACAGGAGCTTCCTTCTATTACCGATAACATCAAAATTGTATCGGCAAATTTAAGCGATATTTTAACTAAAAATAAGTCTAATATTAATAGAAGCCTGCTGCATATCAGAAAAGATACAAAACAGCTTCAATTATCTTTAAATCAAATATACGGTATATCGTCAAAGATAAATCAAGGCAGAGGAACTTTAGGCAAGCTTGTAAATAGAAGCTCCGTATATAATAATCTTAACGGTTCGCTTAAAGGAATTAACAATTTAGTTGGAGGTTTTAATAGTTTTAAGGTCGGAATGAATATAAATTCTCAGTATCTAGACCGTTCAAACGGTTCCGTAACAGAAGTCAATGTCAAACTTCAGCCTTCTCCAGGCCATTATTATGTTCTTGGCGTAGATTCGACGCCCGTCAATTACGGCAATTCATATGGAGAAACCCAGACTACGACATATACTACAAATAATCCGCCGTCCGGGCACTTTTATCCTTCGAGCATTACGACAAACACTACTCAATATTCCAATTCTAACAGTCTTAAATTTAATGCAGAAATTGCTAAAAATTTTTACAATTGGACTTTTTTAGCGGGGCTTATGTATTCAACCGGAGGCGTCGGCGTTAATTATTATATTCCGTATACAAATAGAAATTTAAAATTATATGCAAGAGCATTCGGATTTAATTCTGATAACGGTTCGGCAGAAGCATACGTTAATGCAGGCGTGAGTTATACATTTTTACGTCATCTCTTTTTAGATACCGGATATGATGATATTTTTAGCAAAAACAACAATAGGTCACTATTTATAGGCGGCGGTATCAAATTTACCGATAAAGATTTAGAATATTTAATAGCCGGCAGCAAAATGCCGTAATAATTAATAATATAGCATCAAATACAATATGTATACAATATATATATAATATCAAGATATCAAAGCTTAAAAAAATATATTATTATGTTTTGTTTTATTGTATATTCTAATTAATAGTTAATTTTATGTTAAACATGAGACATGACAAACAAAAAATATAAATTGACATCTATGACATCTGCTCACGGCTGAGGGTGCAAATTAGGTCCGGAGGACCTATCTTCAATAATCGATAAATTGCCTGTTCTGCCTAACGATAATGTTCTTGTGGGTTTTGATTATAAAGACGATGCCGGTATATATAAAATATCGGATAACAGATGTCTTATTCAGACCGTAGATTTTTTTACGCCTGTAGTAGATGAGCCTTACGCTTTTGGACAAATAGCCGCGGCTAATGCTTTATCCGATGTTTATGCTATGGGAGGACAGCCTGTAACTGTTTTAAATATTGCGTGCTTTCCTATAGCAAATGTCGAAAAAGATGTTTTTAGAGAAATATTGCTTGGAGGATTAGATAAAATAAATGAATCCGGCGCAGCGCTTCTAGGCGGCCATTCTATTGACGATAAAGAGCTGAAATACGGTCTGAGCGTCACAGGCATGTGCAGAATAGATGAGATATATTCTAATAAGGGAGCTGAGCCCGGCGATATTTTGTATCTTTCCAAAAAATTAGGAACGGGGTTTATAGTCAGCGCGCTATGTACTGATTTATTAAAACAGTCCGCTTTAGATGAAGCTGTCTGTTCTATGACAAAATTAAATAAAACAGCCTCTGGCTTAGCCGTTTCTTTAAAGAAAGCGGTGCATGCAATGACTGATATTACAGGATTCGGTCTGGTAGGGCATACATCTGAAATGGTTATAGCCAGCGGCGTTTCTTGTGAATTAAATCTTGAAAATCTTCCTTTAATAAGCGGAAGTTTAGAATTAATACAGAAAGGAATTAATCCTGCAGGCACTAAACGCAATAGAAAATTTTTTTCTCAATATGCAAATATTGAAGAATGTGTTGATGAAAATCTTGTCTGGGCCGCCTTTAGCGCTGAAACATCGGGCGGACTTTTAATATGTGTATCAGAGGCTCAAGCTGCCGTTCTCGAGAATTTATTTAAAAATGCCGGAGAACCGCTCTATAAGGTTGGAAAAATATTAGATAAAGTATCGTCGGATGCAACAGACGAAAATAAATTAAGTATTATTAATTTAGTCAGATAATTATTATGTTAAATAGGCTCTGAACTTATATGATGCGCAGGTTTTCTAAAATTTTTTGAAACTGAATGTTTTGTTTTTCTCAAATTCTAATTTTGCTTCATCTATAAGAAGATTCCAATTTTTAAAATGTCTTTTAATATTAAATTCTGAAATTCCGTAATACATTATAGGCTGAAGCGATCCGTTAAATTTTACCGCTTCAGATATCGACTTTTTTATTTTTTCGAATTTTATTAATGCAACGTCCAAAGCGGTATGGGTTAATATTGCATAAAAATCATTAAAATTAAATCTGAACAGATAATCAGTTTTTCTGAACTTCTGATTTAAAAACATTCCATAGTATTTAATCAGTTTATTAAGTTTTTCCTGTCCGTAAGATTGCCCTATTAATACTAAATTTTCAAAACTGAAACATACTACGGAAAAAGTTATGCCATATCGTTTACATCTTTCGGCTTCTTTTTCGGCTATTTCGTCAAATTGTTCTTTTACAAGGAAACCGGTTAATTCGTCATATGTTTTACAATTGTTAGTTTCTAATAGTTTAATGATATTTTCAGCTATTTTTGTCATATCAAAAAAAATAATAAGCGTGCCGTTAAATAACCCAAAATTATTAAAAAGCGTAATAGTTTCAATTTGAAAGTATTTTTTTTGAGGAATTTTATTAATTGAAGTCGTATTGATAATTTTATTGATTGACAGTAAGCCGGACTTATTAAGTTTTTTTATTTCTTCAGGCAATTCTTCATTAAAAGATATACAGATATCGTCGTTAGTCGAAAGTCTAAGAGCTTTAGCCTGTTCGTTTAAATAAATTATGTCGCCTTTTATATCTTTAATTGCCAGCGGTTTATTATATGACGAAAATACTTTGATGAAATTTATGCCTGGAAAAAATTCCGCATTTAATCTTTCGTCTTCAAATATTTTTATCTGCATATTATTATACTATTCCCATAATAAGTTTTTAATAAATAATTTTTCAAAAAGTTTGCTTCCCGACAGCGGAAAATTTTTTGAAATTGCCGTGATTCTCGATATATCCCATGCCCTTACGGAATTATCGGCAATTAAATATTTTTTGCATCCTTCAAGAGAACTGTCAAAAATATAATTTATTTTTTTATTTTTAAAGGGAAAGATATCTATAATATCTATATTTTCATTTTTAATATAGTTACCGAAAGAACCGGATATATAAACATCAAAGTCATTGTTAATATCGATTTTATATTTATCTATCAGTATTTCAACCGCAGATTTTACGGCAGATTTAGCAAACTGAAACTGTCTGATGTCATCTTGAAAAAATTTTATATCTGTTTTGCTGTCCTTGTAAATAACGATTTCATTCTCGACATTATTTATTCCGCTGTTTACTACCGAATAACTTTCTGAATCGATAAGTTCTTGAGGCATAATCCTACCGTTTTTATCTATTATTTTTTCACGGAGCAAGGAAGCTATTAAATCAATTATACCGCTCCCGCAAATTCCTTTTGGAATCTTTGAACCGTTAATCGTCTCAAAACTAAATAGACCATTTTTCAGTTCAATAGAAGAAATAGCAGAGTCTTGCGCCAGCATTCCATGTTTTATATTTCCTCCTTCAAAGGCAGGTCCGGCAGGCGCCGATGTTGTAAAAATTTTATTTTTATTGCCGATTACAATCTCTACATTTGTTCCAAAATCAGCTAAGAAAGCAGGTTTTTCCCTGTTTATTAGATCTAAATAATAAATAGATGATACGGTATCGCCCCCGACAAATCCGTCTAAAATAGGAAATATGAATAATTTGCTGTTAAATGTATATTTGTTTTTGTTATCACCAGTATTACTTTTACTAAAATGGGCGGAAGAAATATTGACTTCCGCATCTGCAGGTTGTATATCTTCAGTTAAATTATCAGTGCCGATAGCGATAGACAGACCTATTTCATTTGTTTCTTTTGGGAATACTATGTCGCCCGAAGAAGGTCTGTAGGGCGGTTTTGCAAGAGCGGACAAAGGTTTCCCGCAAAAAGCTAATTCCATTGCAGTATTGCCCGCAAGAGCAATTTCAGTTATATCTGTCGGGTCAATACATAACTCTTTTATAAAATAATTTAAAAGATTGCCAATTGTCAAAAATGCTTTTTCCTGCAATTTTTTAACGGATTGTTTGTCAAGACCGTTTTGTATCCGTTTTATCGAATCTAATCCAAAGTCCGGATATTGCAGGTTGATAGAATTTTTACCCAGGATTACTTTATTTGTTTTTTTGTCTATTAAAGCAGCCGCTATCGTTGTAGTGCCTAAATCTATCGCTGCGGAATATTTTTTTGATGACATACACAATATTATACCTATTTGTTTTAAAAATCATATTATAATACACTGTAAATATTATAGCAAATTAACTTTAGACTACGAACAATAATTCAGTCAATCTAATTTATTAAAAAATTAATTTAAATTCGGTTTTGTCCGTTTAGCCCTGTCCGCTTAACTGTCCGCATCCGCCATAAATACTTTGAGCCTTAGAGTGTCTTATCGTCACTATAAATCCGGCTTTCATAAGTTTGTCCTGAAAATTATTATAGGCGGTTTCGCTTGTCCTTTCATAATTATTTTTTGTAGATGCGGTGCAAGCAGTTTTTGTAATATCTGTATTTTCAATATGAAATTTATTAAATGGAATCAGGTTGAATTTGACATTTTGCGGAAAAAATAATTTTATCAATTCTTTTGCGTTATTTATTGAATCGTTAAAATCTTTTATTAAAACATATTCTAGAGTTATTTTATTGTGCCCGAAGTATTTTCCGCTGCTTATGAATTTTACTATGTCTTCTATGGGATATTTTTTATTTATGGGCATAATTTGATTTCTTGAATAGTTATTTGAAGCGTTTAGAGATATAGCTATTTTATATTTTAAATCTTTAATTTCAATTAGTTTATCTATTATGCCGCATGTTGAAATTGTAATCTTTCTGCGTGCTATTCCTATAAAGTTGGGATCAGAAATAATTTCAAGGGCTTTTTTTACTTCAGATAGATTATCTAAGGGCTCACCCATACCCATAAATACTATATTGGTAATTTTGGTTTTACATTTGTTTTCTATTAATAGAATTTGAGAGATTATCTCTCCTGAAGTTAAATTTCTTTGAAAACCAAAATTACCGGTGCTGCAAAAATCGCACAGCATTTTACATCCTGCCTGAGATGAAACGCATAATGTTTTTCTTTTGCCGTAATCAATGAATACCGATTCGATGACAGAACCGTCGTTAAGTTTTATAAGATATTTTATTGAATAATTGCCGTCGTCTGCATCTTCCCGATAACCGGTTGTAATCTTCGGCATTATAAAATTGAAATTGGATTTAAGACTCTCCCTGAGACTTTTCGGTATATTAGTCATATCGTTAAAATCATAGACTTTAGCATTGTAAATCCATTTCATAATTTGAAAAGCATTAAATTTTTTTGCAGAATTTTCTAAACAAAAAATTTCTAATT
>JAKAQK010000104.1 GCA_021822625.1 bacterium
TTTCGCCTTCCCGTCTGTTTAATATGAGCGTAGTGGCATGACAGCTTAATTTATTGTTATTATTATTTATTTATTTTATATCGTCATTTAAATTATTGGTCATTATTTATTTCATGGTAGCTTAATTTATTATTATTTATTTATTTTATGTCGTCATTTTAATTACCTGTTTTGCTGATTATGATAATTATTATCCAAGATATTTTAACAGCATAGGCGTCAGCTGCGTTATTTCAGAACTCATTGCAAGCGTCGCCTGATATGTTGTCTGCGCCTGAGTGAGATTAGTCGTTGCCTGGGCAATATTAACATCCTGAGTATCGCCTAAAAGCTGCTGAATATTGGCGTTAACCGTCTGTTCGCTTGTAGTCTGCTCAGTCAATCTTTCCTGTTTAGCGCCTATAGCGGCTTGAGCTGCCGTCAGCCGGCTAAGCCCGTTGCTTAATCCGTTAATTATCAAACTGGAATTATTAGCATAAGTATTAGAATTTAGCTCAGCCTGAAATAAAGATAGAACCGATAGTAAAGCAGTAGGCGTAGTAGATGTAGAAGAAGAAGTTGAAGAAGGCGGATTATCGCTGCCGAACATTTCATTTGCCGTAACGCTGGGAGCTAAAGTTTCGTCCTGAGTTATCTGATATTTTTGTTGGACGTTATTTCCGGCATAAGTATAAACATTGTAGGAGATATGGCTGGTAGATGACGGCGGCGTATAATACGCCGTTGAAGAAGTATATGCTGAAGGAATAGATGTGTCTTCACCGGTGAATATATTCTCGCCGTTATAATTAGTACCGGCAATCTGCTGTATCTCGTTAATCAACTGACCTACCTGATTGGCGGCAGCCTTATTATTTGCGGTACTGTTAGTTCCGTTAGCCATTTGTAGCGCTAAAGTTTTTGCCGTATTTACGACGCTTATAGCATTGCTTGCGGTAGAAGAAGCCAGAGCGCTTATCTCGCTTGCCTGATTTACGTTAGAGGTATACTGAGTAAGGTTTGATAAAGAATTCTGATAAGACAGAACATTAACCTGACCTGCCGGATTATCCTGGGGCTGATTTATCTGCAATCCGGTTGAAATCTGGTCTTCAAGATTGTAAATCGAAACGCTCTCATTGTCTAACTGATTATTGATATTATTATATATCATATTGTTTGTTATCTGAATCATGGTCGCTCACCTTTTATAACTTAATTGCTTTTATTGCGCCGCAAACGCAATAAAAATTAAATATAAACCAAAACACGTCTATTATAATAAATGTAAGATATTAAAAATTATGAACTATAAATTAAATATGAACTTATGTCTATGTTTCTTGTGTCGTCTCATCACGGCACCATATTTAAAAGAGCCGTCATTATAGTCTGAGCGGACTTTGAAAGAGCCGCCGCCGCTTCATAAGAATTTTGATAATTAGTCAGATTTGTCATCTGGTCGTTTAAATTAACCCCCACTGCCGAAGAAAGCTGATTGTTAAGATTTGTAAGAACAGAAGTCGAATTTGTATAATTTTTGTTGCTGCTCTGCGCCGCCGTGCCTATGTTTGACACAATAGAGGCATAATAATTTGATATAGTCTGAGTAGTTCCGTCTATAGGCAAAGCCGCATTTTGAAGATTGGACATATTAAGAGCATTGCCGTTATTACCCTGCAAACCTGCCGCATTCATCTGAGACAGCGTCATATGAGTCAAATAGGCGCTGTTAAGATTAGAGCCGTTGTCAGTAACAGAGGTAGAAGGACTTAAAACATTTGCGGTAAAACTGTCTCCGTTGGCGGGAGCGCCGGTAATATCGACATGAAAGTTTTCGGCTGTCGCCGTACTGGACGAATTGTTCTGATTTCCAAAAAAGATAGAATATACATTTTGTCCGCTTGCATTAGTTGTTTCTATACTGGAACCGGTATTAGAAGCGGCAGTCGCGGTAACATTCTGATATTGAACATCTCCCGTAGTGTTGTTGGTAATCGTAAAATTATAATTTGAACGTGTCCCGTTTATGTTGTGTGTTTGCGGAGGATTATAATACTCTATCGTATAGTTGCCGCCCTGATTGCTCCCTGAAGACGAAGTTCCTGCCGTTGAAGATGTCGGATTAATAACCGAACCGGCGCTAATCGTTGCATTTCCGGTATTATCAGGATTAACAGCAGTAGATACGGCAGATGCCGCCGCAATCTGTGAAGTAGATAAATTTGGATTAACCGCCATAGTGAAAGCAGGGTCGGTAGTTAACTGATTAACCGTAAAAGTATCCCCTGTTTCAGGAGGGGCGTCTTTTGTGGAAGTCCCCGTAATATTAACTGAAACCCCTGCAAAATTTATCGTATATTCACTCTGATTATAATTATTAGGTACGGAGGATACGTTGACTGAAGAACTGCTTAAAGTTTGCTTTGTTGTATTATTATAAACGCTAAAACTGCCTGCGGTTGTTCCTGCTGTAATAGTATAACTATCCCCGGTCAAATCCTGGGGATTGGTAACCATGCCGGTTGAAATCGTCGCATCTGTTACAGGCTTACCAGTTGAAGAATTTGTCCCTACAGCTGTCGTTAAATCAGGATTAAAAAAATAATTGCCTGTTGAACCGTCAAGACCGTATCCGTTAAATTGCGCCGCATTTACATTATCGGTAATAGACGCCGCAACGGAATTAAGCTGATTTATATAAGACGGAGCTACCGTCTGCTGCAAATAAACATAAGCGCCAAGCGAACCGCCCGTTACATTTGAAGTAATGTCATTTACCGTAGAATCAGGACCGTTTAACATTATTTCTAAAGAGCTCGGATTTTTGCCGTTAATCTGCGTGGACAGATTGTAAGATGTGTCGCTTGACACTAAAGCATTTCCGCCAAGCGAGATATTCAATTTTCCGTTCTGATTCTCATAATATGAAATATTTACAAGTTTGGACAGACTATTTACCGCCGCCGTTCTCTGGTCGCGCAGTTCATTGGCGTTGCTGCCAGCATTCTGGGCATATGTAATCTGCTGATTTAAAGAGGCAATCTGCGATGTATAAGAATTAATTTCAGGAATTACCCCTTTAATGGAAGTTCCCGTCGACGTGACGGTATTGGCAATCGTCGTATATGCATTATTTATATCTCCTGCCAGTGTTTTTGCGTCTGATAGCAGAACTGTCCTTTGAGCTGTGCTTGAAGGATTATTTGCAACATTCTGCAAATCGTTAAAAAACGTCGTAATAGAAGAATTAAATCCTGAGCCGGACGTATCGTTAAAAACATTCTGTATCTGCTGCAATCCTTGATACAGCGTATTATAATAGCTGTTCTGAGTCGTTTCGCTGTTAACCTCGTTCTGCACGAACGAATCTGTCTGTCGGTGTATTGCCGTTAAATTAACGCCGGTTCCGTAATTATACGGTGCTCCTATAACCGGCGGAGCTGCCGAAAACACCGGATTTTCATTGTTATAAAAAGGCGTGTTTACATTAGCGACATTTTCGCCTTCCACGTTCATTGCCGTTTCATTGGCATTTAGCGCGGAATTCGCAATTTCCATTATGTTATTTATTGACAGCATTTTATTATAAAATAATTTAAATAAATTAAAATAAATTAATGTTATTATTTAGATATATAGTGTCAACCAACTGTTTTTATTGATATTATAAAGTTATTATTTAGATATATAGTACTAACTAACTGTTTTTATTGATATTATAAAGTTATTATTTAGATATATAGTGTCAACTAACTGTTTTTATTGATATTATTGATATTATATAGTTATTATTTTTATTGGTATAAAATAACCGCCTTATTTACGCGCTTTTAAAATAATATAAACAATGTTGCATTATTTTAATAATTTTAATAGCCTGTCCACTCACGCTTGTATGTCTTTAACTAAACAGACTGCCCTTTTTATATTTTTATTATATGAGGCATTTTTATTATAATCGCAGGAATAATCTTTATTAAATAAATTGACTATAAAAGAAATCGTCTGCTGATTATAATTTATGCTTTTATTTAGAAAATTGCTGAGAGCATCATTTATTTTTATAACTTCATAAATAGAATTTTTTAATTCTTCTTTAAGCAAATATTCGGAAAGAGCGTCTTCTTCTCCTTTTTCCTCTTCTGCTCTTGCGTCAAAAGTCCTTATAGTTATTTCTCCCGATTCTGATTTAGTTTCTTCGGCGTTTACGATATTTGCTTCATTTATGTTATTATCATTGTTGCCGCCGTTATTACCGTTAAGATTAAGCGTTAAAGTTTTCAAGATGTTTACGTTAGCGTTTATTTCACTTATTTTTCTGTTAAACTCGGTAAAATCGCTCTTATGCGGATTGCTTGATTGAACTGATACGTAAAAATCTCTAATACCGGTTTTGATATTATTAACTAATTGCAACAGTTTGCTTAATTCTATTTTTCTTATTATATTATTGCTATTATTATTCATTATATTTATTTCTCTCTATTATATACAGTAGTATATATACAGTTTATCAGTCCGGTTCATTTACAGATTGCATGAGCCGTTAAGCGATGTAATGGCAATCGGCAATATAATAAATAACCATAGCTTATTATTTTAAATTGCTTAGCCCGCCGTTTAACCGTTTAAGTTGCGGAAACCTTTCAAGTTTTTATATCATACATTATATAACGGTGTCTATAACATTTAATATACTGCCGGCTATTTTAGGACTATCGGCATAAACCCCGCTGCTAATGCTGTTCCGTATTTCGCTTATCCTTGATGCGCTAAGAGAATCTGCATTATCAAGCTGGTTTTTCAAATTTTCTATAAATAAACCGCTGCCAGATATATTAACGGTATCTGAAGAAGAAGGAGCAGCTCCGTCAATATTTTGAACCTTCTTGTCCTTTGCATTATATAATTCGGCTGCGTTGCCAACCTGTAAAATATTATTAATTTCGATTGCCATGATTATTACCCCCTTCGCCATATTTGTTTAATTCATTTCTTATATAGCAATCGTCATTTTTATCAAAATTCTTTAATCATAAACATCATAACATCAAAACATCATAAAATTCAGAGAAGTTATTAAGCTATTCTAAATATACTAAAATATACTGAAATATAATAAAGAATAGTAAAATATACTAAAGAATTTTATATTTCTATTATATATGAGATATATATTAAATAACTTTTATCCTTGCCGACAAAGCGCCAGCCGCTTTTATCGTTTCAAGAATTGATATTATACTTGAAGTTGAAGCGCCGACGGCATTTAATGCTTTGACAAGTTTTGCGACCGTTAAGCCTCTTTTAAGCATAAAAGCCTTGGGAAATCTTTTATGTTTTACTTTAATTGTTATATTCCTGTTTGAAATAGCCACCGAAGAGATTTTGATATTGCCGCCCATTACTACGGTGCCGGAGCGTTCGTCTATAACTATAATGGCAGGGGTATGCGTTCTGACATTTATTGCGTTGAGCAACGATATATATTTTGCTACTTTTCCTAAATATGCGGGCTTAACGTTCACGGAAACCGCGGTAGAATTTAAATCTGAAGCCGTGCCTTTGCCGAATTTTGCGTTTATAGCTGATGCAATCCTTTCGGCATTAATAAATCCGGGATTTTTTAATATTAATTTTACCGTTTTATATGAATTTAATCCGATAGAAATACCTTTTTCTATAATACCTCCGTCATCTATAATGCCGGCGGTCTGAAAATTTTCCGAAACGGGTATATAACCTGGAAGCGGCATAACATTGTCGGTAGAAACATTACCTCCGACGGAAACACTGCCCTGTCCCAACGCATAAACCTTTCCGTTAGGTCCTTTTAAAGGCGTCATTAAAAGAACGCCGCCCTGCAAACTGGTAGCATTTCCTATAGAAGCTACCGTTACGTTAATCTTTTGACCCGGCACTGCAAAAGGCGGAAGTTCGGCTGTTACCATAACGGCTGCAGAATCACGTATTTCATATAATGAAGATTCATCGGTATTTACGCCCAATTTTGAAAGCATCGTTACTATACTCTGCTCGGTTACGTTAACTCCCCACTGGTCGCCCGTCCCGTCAAGTCCGACTACTATGCCGTATCCCACCAAAGGATTGCTCATTGCTCCGTAAACAGACGTTATATCGCCTATAGTAGCCCCTTCACATACAGTAGCGCCGCTGCTTAAATGCAAAATATCAAATACATTAAATCCGCCGGCGTAACCGTTAAAAAAAACACTTGCGGCAAACAAAAAACCCACGAGCAGCAGCATTGCAGCGGACAATAAATCGTTTCTACGCTTTAGTGCCGTTTTAATTTTTGTCGTTTTTATATTATTACCGACGAATATTTTTTTCACCTTTTTCTCCGATATTTCAATTGGTTAATTATTCAAAACTCAATGATAAACGAACTACTATTTTATAAATTAGATAGAATAGGCGTATTATGTTATTAAAAAGGCCACAAGAAATTCATTATACGGTATAGCCATCCCGTTCCTTCCTGCCAGTTGACCGGACCTTGACCGTTAATCCATATTCTTTCGTCCGCGAGCTGACTTGAAATAATGGTATTAGCGGGAGTTATATCAACAGGTCTTGCAATGCCTTCAATTAATATATATCTTTTTTCTCTGTTTAAAGATACGGTTCGTTCCCCTTTGAGTTTAAGGTTTCCGTTAGGATATACTTTAACAACCTGAGCTTCTATAGTGGTAGAAATCTGACCTGAATCAGTCACGCCTCCTCCGCCGTCAAAACTTTCGACATTAGACCCTGTATATCCGGTAGGTTTCGATGTAGAACTGCCGAATGAAAAACTGCCGTTGCCTGATGAATTTTTTGACAGCGTGGTGCCTGAAGAATCCTGAGCCGAAGTCTGGTCGTTAACAATTATTGTTACTATATCGTTTAACGTAAAAGCGGTGTTGTCGGTAAACAGATTTGCCCCGGATGCCGACCCTGTCCATAAGGAACCGGCTATTTTTTTGTGTATTATAGAATTTTTCGCCGTAGGTTTAACATATGTCGGAGGAATCATAGATTTAGGCGGCGTTATGTTGCCGGCGCACCCGCTCAAAGTAAAAGATAAGCCGGTAATCATCATTACGGCAAATATAATTTTATTTTTAAGTTTTAACCGCTTAATTTTACTAAATATACTAAATAACCTATTGGATAACCTATTAGATAAACCGTTAAATAACTTAATAAATATATTACTAAATAAATTTTTATTTGTCATAATCTTCCGCCGCCCCTCTCTTATTTCATCCCTTAGCTTTTGCTTTCAACCTATATATTGCTTACTTGTAGTTAGTTTTTATTCCAATTTAATTTAAATAAAAATCTATTATTTTATTGCGTACAGTTTGTTGTATATAATCTATTGTATATAATCTATCGTACACAATCGATTATCATAACCTTCACTTAGCTTAGCTATGTCCTTGTTTTTTATTATTAAATGTTTTTATTATTATTAAATCTTAATTATCTTACGACAACGGATGAATTTGTTTTAACTATCCCTGAAATTATATTGCCAGATTCGATGTTTTTAACTCTTATAGTCTGACCGTAAGCGCCTGCCTGTAAAGCTATCCCTCTCATCTTAATGTTTATTCCGTACTTTTTATAAACTATAGATATAATAGTTCCAAAATTAATAATCCTTTTTCTTTCCGAATTTATTTTAGTAATGGGCATATTTTCAGGTATAAAAGCGGCGGCTTCTTTCCCTTCAGTTTTCTTCACTGAAAAATTATACCCTGCGTATATATTTGAAATATTAATTTTTTTAATCCTCAAATCGTTTTTATCTAATATCTGAAATTTTCCTACGGGACAAGAAGTAATTACGACGGGAGCCGTTATTGCCGTATTAAAATCGGCATAAAACAGAGCAATAAGCT
>JAKAQK010000105.1 GCA_021822625.1 bacterium
GTAATTTCACCTTCAAACATTGAAGAAAAAAGTTCCGATAATAATCGGCGCGCATTGGAATGTTTAAATTTTAAAGAAAATAATAACAAAAGAAATGAGGACGGTTGCTGCGATAATTATAATAATTATAACGACGGCAACCAATATAATAATTTTTTTATCACCGTTGCAAATCGCCTTGGGGAAAATACATGGGAAATAACAATTCAAAACGAGAACGATTATAATTTTATATTTGATAACTGCGCCGCTGTTCCCCTTCCTCCATATATTAAAAGACAAACCGATAAGAACGATGAAGTTTATTATCAAACGATATATGCAAAGGAAGATTCCGGTTTTTCAGTTGCAGCCCCTACCGCCGGACTGCATTTTACAGAAAATCTCATAAATAAAATAAAAGATAAGGGCGGCATTTTTACGGATATTTCATTGAATATCGGATTAGGAACATTTGCGCCTGTGCGTGAAAAAAATATCGAGAACCATAATATGCATGAGGAAAGATATAAGATTTCTGAAAAAACGGCGAACATAATAAACAATGCGCTCAAAAACGGGAACAAGCTGATAGCCACGGGAACGTCTTCCGTTAGATGCCTAGAGTCGTCAACGGGCGATGACGGCGCTGTTAATCCCGAAAGCGATGCTATCACATCATTATATATATATCCAGGCTATAAATTTAAAATAACTAAGAATTTAATAACTAATTTTCATCAGCCTAAATCCTCTCTTTTTATTATGCTCAGCGCATTAATAGGCTTAGATAAAATGAAAATATTATATAAAGAAGCTATGGATAACGGCTATAAATTTTTTAGCTACGGCGATGCAATGTTTTTATATAATATATAATTATATAATTACCGTAAATATCTCTATGTATTTTTTCAGTCTCTAAATGTTTTTATATAATATATAATTATATAATGTATGACGTGATGCGTCGGAACATAACGTATAATGCATATAACATAACACAGCAGATAATGCAAGATGCACTGCACGCAATACATCATATTTAATAATTAAACGCAATAACTAAAAATTAAAGTAAAAAAATAACTTAAAAAATTAAAAATACATTAAAAAAACATTCTGATTTATTTCTATAAATATATATACTATATAAATATCTATATATACTATATAAATATAAATATCTAACAACAAATAACAATATATGTTTGAAATTATAAAAAAAGACTCTCTAAGCAATGCCAGAACCGGCAAACTTCGCACAAAAAACGAAACAATAGATACGCCGGTTTTCATGCCGGTCGGAACGTTAGGTACTGTAAAATCTGTCTCTCCGTTAGAACTTTATAATGAAGGTTTTAAAATAATGCTTTCAAATACCTACCACCTCTTTTTGCGTCCCGGTATGGAAGTTATTGAAAAATTCGGCTCCCTAAGAAATTTTACAAATTATAAAGGCGCAATACTCACTGATTCTGGCGGTTTTCAAATATTCAGCCTATCCAAATTTGCAAAAATCAGCGATGGCGGCGCAGAATTTATGTCCCACATCGACGGCTCAGTCCATATTTTTACGCCTGAAAAAGTTGTCAAACTGCAGGAAACTTTTGATTCTGATATAATAATGCCTCTTGATGTTTTCTCAGGTCCCAGCGTATCAAAAAAAATAGCCGAAAAAGACCTCGATATAACTTTAAAATGGGCTGAACGTTCAATTAAAGCAAAGGATAAAGAAAAAAACAATTTAATTTTTTTGATATCTCAGGGTAATTTCTTTGACGATTTGAGAGAAAAATCGGCAATATATTTATCCGAACTGAATGCCGACGGATACGCAATAGGCGGTCTTGCAGTAGGAGAAGATAAGGAAACGATGCGCAATATGCTTAGTATTTCAGTTTCTAAACTGCCTGAAAATAAACCGAGATACCTTATGGGCGTCGGCACCCCAGAAGATATAATAACAGCCGTAAGCCTCGGCGTTGACATGTTTGACTGTGTTCTGCCTTCAAGAAACGCAAGAACCGGATTTGCATTTACATCCAAAGGCAATTTAAATATTAAAAATTCTGTCCACAAATTTGAAAAACAGCCCATAGACGATGAATGCGGCTGCTATGCTTGTTTAAATTTTTCAAGGGCTTATTTAAGACACGCTTTCATTAGCAAAGAAATATTTGCGCAGAGACTTTTGACGATACATAATCTTCATTTTTATCAAAATATGATATTAAATATCAGACGGTCAATAAATGACGGCAGCTTCACAGCCTATAAAAATGATTTTTTAGAAAAAAGACGGCAAACAGCCTCATTGCCGGAAGATACCTCTTTATAATAATTTATAACAATAATTTATAACAATTTATAACAATAAATAACAATAAATAAATAAATAAATAAAAATTATTCAAACCGGTATTTCTAATCCGACATGCTCTTTAATACCTCCAAGGCTCTAGATAAGGGGCTTTCGGGCAATTTTCGCACATAATATAAATAATTCGGCTATAATTTCCAAAAACGGCATTTGTCCTTAATTTTTCTAATTAATATAATTTATCGCTTATTTTTTAGAATTACTCTTTACTTTAATCAAAAATTTGAATAGAATAATAAGTCAAAATATAATAAATTATATTAATTTAATCTAATCAAAAAATAAAAAGGTAAAAAAAAAATGAAAATTCTGTCCGATGTATTAAATTTATTCTATCCCACAAATGCTTATGCCGCAGGAGCGCCAGCCGGAGGAAGTTCTCTTCAGTCGGAGCTTTGGAGTTTTGCGCCGCTAATTGCAATAGTAGTTATATTCTATCTTCTAGTAATATTGCCGCAGCAAAAAAGAACAAAAGAGCACAAACAAATGATTGAATCTTTAAAGATAGGCGACCAGGTGATAACCAACGGCGGTATTTACGGGGT
The DNA here is from genome assembly GCA_021822625.1 of bacterium. Classification (GTDB taxonomy): domain Bacteria; phylum SZUA-79; class SZUA-79; order Acidulodesulfobacterales; family Acidulodesulfobacteraceae; genus Acididesulfobacter. The sequence goes on from JAKAQK010000105.1 coordinate 2,908, forward strand.
CGTCGCCGGAATTGCAGACCAGGTGTTTACGCTTGAAATAGCAAAAGACGTTAAAATTAAAGTTGCGAAAAACACGATAGCGACCAAGGCGTCTTAGACTTATTTGCCGTAAATATAATTTGACAAAAAAACAATATTATATTTTTGCCGCCGACACAAAATGTCTTCAATTTATTTGCCGCAAATATAATTTGACAAATAAAATGAATCTAATAATAAATATTAAAGAGGGTCATTTTTCAATATTATGAAACCTGTTAAAACAAGAGTAATTATTATAACCGTTTTAATTATCGTATCTTTATTTTCAATAGTTCCGTCAATTTACCCTAACACGCCTTCATGGTGGAAAGCGACTATAGGGAATGCCGAAATGCATCTTGGATTAGATCTTCAAGGCGGTCTTTATCTTGTTGAAAAAGTCCAGACTAATAAAGCTATTAATGAAAAATTATACAAAGATTATTCAGACATTGCGGCTTTTATAGTTTCGAAAGGTTACGACAAAAACAATATTGTTTACAATACAAGCTACTTATACGTTAAAGGAAAACTGTTAAAAAACAAACCATTTTTAACTAAATTTATTTCCGAACGTCATCCTTCTTTAAAACTTGTCGGAGATAAAATAATATTTAAAAAATCGTCCGTAGCCTTATTTAAAAAAGAAGCCGTCAGCGGCGCTTTAGAGGTCATGCGAAACAGAATAGACCAGTTCGGTTTAGTAAATCCTAATATCGCAAGACAGGGTAAAAATACTATCGTCCTTGAACTTCCGGGCGTAAAGAACGTAAAACAGGCCGTCAGTCTAATAGGCAAAACTGCCAGATTAACCTTTCAACTGGTAAATGATAAATACAGTTTAAAAAAAGCGCTGTCAGGCGATATACCTCCGGGTGATGAGATTTTATATCATACTACTTACAATAAATACACTCATAAAACTATAAAGAGACCTTATCTTATCAACAAAACGGTTTTAATGAGCGGAACTAATATTTCAAGCGCAAATGTCCAAATAAATCAATATAATCAGCCTATAGTCGCAATTTCATTTAATTCTAAGGGCACAAAGGAATTTGCGGCAGTTACAACAAAATATACAGGACAAAGACTTGCAATCATCTTAGACCATAATGTAAATTCCGCTCCTGTTATAGAAGAGCCTATTACCGGAGGAAATGCTACTATTTCAGGCAATTTTACCATGGCGAAAGCAAACGACCTTGCTATAGCGCTGCGTTCGGGCGCGCTGCCGGCTCCGGTAAAAATAATGCAGGATGTGACGATAGGACCTACGCTTGGCGCAGATTCTATTCATGACGGTATTGTAGCGGCGGTAGTCGGACTTCTCCTTGTTATCGGATTTATGGTATTTTATTATAAATTATCGGGACTTATTGCAGATTTTGCTTTGATAGAAAATATTCTTTTTCTTATGGCTGCACTCTCTCTTTTCGGCGCGACGCTAACGTTGCCGGGTATTGCAGGTATAATTCTCACTATAGGTATGGCTGTCGACGCAAACGTTCTTATATTTGAAAGAATAAGAGAGGAGCTTAGAGAAAATAAACCGATTCCTATTGCAATAGAAAATGGCTATAATAAAGCATTCTTTACTATACTTGATTCGCATGTTACGGCATTAATAACGGCTGCCGTTTTATTTTATTTCGGTTCAGGTCCGGTTAAAGGCTTTGCGGTTACTCTTTCATTAGGTATTATTATTAATCTTTTTACTTCCCTAGTAGGAACAAAAGTTATTTTTGATATTGTAGCAAATAAGAAAAAACTTGAAAAATTAAGCATATAAGGAGCCGATAAAAGTGGAATTTATAAGAAATACGCATTTTGATTTTCTTGGAAAAAAGAAAATTTCTTTTGTAATATCTTTCGTACTTGTTATTCTTGGAATAATCGAGGTTATTTCGATGCTTCTGGGCACTGCCAATATAGGTATAGATTTTACCGGCGGCTTAACAATGCAGCTTCTTTTTAAACATAAGCTCAACGTTCCGTTAGTCAGAAAATCATTAACATCCGGCGGATTTAAAGACATCAAAATTATAAAATTTAAAGGAAAGAATGAATGTATTATTAAAACAAAATTAATCGGCAATAATATTACGAAATATGCAAATAAATTAAAATCTTTAGTGAAGAAATCTTCACCGGGCAATCCTTTTAAAGTAATAAGCAATGAAATGGTCGGTCCGTCCGTCGGCAGCAGCATGACAAAAGATGCTATTATCGCAATCGTTATAGCTATAATAAGTATAGTTATATATATAACCTGGAGATTTGAATTCAGATTCGGGGCGGCCGCGGCAATCGGACTTGCCCATGATATTCTTGCCCTTCTAGGAGTTATCTTTATATTCGATAAAGAAATTACGCTTCTTGTAATAACGGCTATCTTAACCGTTGCCGGATATTCTTTGACAGATAAAGTAGTCGTTTTTGATAGAATTAGAGAAAATCTTAAGCTTGAAAGCGAGCAAAAACACCCTATTAATTTAACAAAATTGGTAAATAAAAGTATAAATGAAGTTTTAACCCGAACTGTAGTAACCTCATTAACTGTTATATTAGTCGTTCTGTCATTATTTTTTCTTGGAGGGTCGGTGCTGCATGATTTTGCTTTTACGCTCCTTTGCGGCGTTATAATCGGAACGTATTCTTCAATTTTCATAGCAAGCCCTATTATGGTAATATTCAATGAAAAATATTATAAATAATAATGAAAATGACGATACGGACTTTTCAAATCTAAAGGAATACGGATATGACAGCGAGATAATTTTTTTATCAATAAAAAATAATTTAGAGAAATTCCAGTTAAGCGATCTAACTAAATCTATTATTTTAAAAAGAATATTTTCTCAGCTTTGCTTTGAACCGGCATTTTTAAACCTGCTAATATCAGAAAAAGATAAAAACAAAGCAGAACAGAGCTTAAGCGCCGACAACCGCCGCAATAATACCGATGTAAATGATATAAACGATATAGACTCTGTAAACATTTCAGCAGAAATTTTAGATAACTATATATATAATTACATATCAAACTATATTGCGCCAACGTTAAAGAATCTTCATAATCCGTTTCTTATGAAAGATATGGACAAAGCTGTAACTCGTATAGCTGCCGCATTGGTAAACGATGAAAAGATATGCGTTTTCGGCGATTACGACGTTGACGGAATTACCGCAACATCTTTTTTAGTTCTTTTTCTTAGAGAAATCAACAAATATATCGTAAAAGCTAATGCCGATAACAATATATCCGACAATAACAATAATATAATATATAAAATTCCAGACAGAATTAAACACGGATATGGACTTGGCATTGAACCTATAAATGAACTAATAGCCGAGCACAATTACGAAAATGAAAAACCGGTCTCGTTAATAATTACGGTTGACTTGGGTATTACTAATTATGAACCCGTCGAATATGCTAATTCAAACGGTATAGATGTAGTTATATGCGACCATCATGAAGTCCCCGATAAAATTCCCCCTGCAATAGCGATACTTAATCCTAAGCAAAAAGGCGATAAATTTCCTTTTAAATTTTTACCCGGCGTAGGAATTGCGTTCAATCTTGCAATGGCTCTTAGAAAACAACTTTTTGACGACGGATTAATAAGCTCTTACCCAAATTTAAAAGATTTTCTTGATATTGTGTGCATTGGAATTGTTGGCGACATCGTACCTATGTATGACGAAAACAGACTGCTGGTTTATTACGGGCTTAAAATAATTAATAATGAACCGAGACCGGGAATAAAAGAATTGAAAAAAATCTGCAATCTTCGTTTCGACAATGCGACTGAATCGGATATTGCATGGAAAATAGCTCCAAAAATTAACTCATCCGGCAGGGTTGGAAATCCTAATATAGCTATTGAATTACTCATGTCGCAGGATTACGAACAGGCAAGAACATTAGCCTTAAAATTAGAAGAACTGAACAAAAAAAGAAAAAAATTAGAGACAGAATGTTTCAATAGCGCAATTATAAAAATAAATCAGATGGACGGCACGAATTATTCTAATCCAGTCATTATTTTATACGACGATTCATGGCATCCGGGGGTGATAGGAATAGCATCGTCAAGATTAGCAGAATCTTTAATGAAACCTGTTTTACTGCTATCAGGATATAAAGAAGATATTTTTATAGGTTCTGCAAGGTCATATGAAAATATTGATATCTATTCAATTTTAAAACAGTTTGAAAATTTTTTTATAAAATTTGGCGGACACAAGCTGGCTTGCGGTCTAAGTATTAAAAAAAATCAATTTGCTCAATTCATTGACGCTGCAAATAAATTATGGCAAAAAGATTTAAATAAATTTCAATCGGATATTGCTTGCGTCAAGACCGGCTGCAAATTTAACTATGACGAAGAATTGTCAGCCGACAATATGAGCAATGAACTTATAACTAAACTGAAACTAATGGCGCCTTACGGAGTGCTGAATGAACAGCCTAAATTTTGCATAAAAAATCCTTTAATAGACAATATTATAACAAGAAAAATAAAAAATACTTATAATTCACGCGACAATATCGATTCAAAACACGCAAATACTCCTTCTTTGGCAGATAACATATTAGATAATAATTTGAATTTTAATTTTAAAAAAACTCTCAATAATGAATATTTTACATGCGACATAATTAATTATGGTAACAAAATCAGTAAATCGAATAAAGCTATTATTTTTAAAAATATATCCTGCTTCAGAGCCGAAGATTTTGATTTCAAAAACCTCAACAATACAACAGTCAAAAGTATAATATTTGAATTTTTTAATAATTATATTAAAATATTGGATATTATCTACTAAATAATCAATATTCTGTATATAAAGGTGTATATTAAATATTTATAAATATATATAATA
>JAKAQK010000106.1 GCA_021822625.1 bacterium
TATATAAGTTTTAGTTTCCATAGATTAATTATATCATTATTTATAAATTTTTATAAATAAACTGGATTTCCCAAAACTAAAATTAAAAATTAAAGTCAGATTTATTTATTCCGTATTTATTCCGCTTATTTATTTTTAAACGGTCTTCCCTGCCCGCGCCTTTCTATTCTTTTTCCGATAATTTGCTCCACAGCTTCCTCAAATCTTGTATTTCCGGTTAACTGTCCGCGTCTTACCGAATCCCGTAAAAATTTAATTTCTTCCGGCGCAATATTTTCGCCGACGAATTCTTTGTATTTTTTCAGCCTTATATCGTTGGTTTCTCCAAGGCTTAAAAATACAGAGTCTATGTCTAATATTGCTTTTCCTGTTTTAATTTCGTCCTTGCTTCCAAAATTAATTCGTTCGGTATAGCTTGACCATTTATAATTAGCCGGATGATCGGTTATGCCGGCGCGGATAGGATTTAATTCAATATAGCGGCAGCAATTTAATAAATATGCGTCTTTTTGAACAGGGCTGGATTTATATCTGCTTTCCCACAGAGTTCCGCTTCTGCCTTCAAGCATATTAAAACAACGCGTGGTTCGCGCCGCTAAAACTTTCATAAAAAGCGGAAGTTTATAAGTATCTTCTCCGGGCTGTAAAAGTAGATGTACATGGTTTGTCATAAGGCAATAGGCAAAAACCTTTATTTCAAATTTTATTTTTAATTCCTGAATATTTTTTATATATCTCTCAAAATCTGCGTTTTCGGCAAAAATAACCTGACGATTATGTCCGCGTTGAATAATATGGTGTGGATAATTAGGTAATATTACTCTACGGATTCTTGACATTAAATTAAGATTAAATTGATTATCGTTTATATTTATGTATTTATCTTGCTTAAAAATTTAAATAATTTATTATATCAATCTAATATTAAGAAATTATTACAGAAACGTTAAATAAACGTTAAATTTTTATTACAAAATTATTGCAAATTTTCTATACAATATATGTTATCCGATTATGTAGGCTGATTATTATTATATAAAGTCAGATTTATTTCACTCCGGCGGGCATAAAAGCGTTGCTTTTATAAGTACCCGCCTACGTATCTCACTCCCGACTGCGTTTGACGCGGCCGGGAGTTTTTGTTTTTACTTTACTCCAACAAGTGTGTTAAAATTTTAAAATAGAGGATTGTTATTATGAATAATTTTAATAATTTATCGATAGAAGTTGAATGGCGACCAATTGGCGACAATAATAAATACTGGAATAGTTCGAGATGTCTTTATGCATATTTGCATCCAGAAACATATGAAATTTTGTATATTGGAAAAGCGGACGAAACCACCGTTAAAGATAGATGGGATGCCGAAGATAAAGACGAATTATGGGACTTTCTAAATAAAAACGGTATCAAAGAACATATTCCAATAATTGGTTTTGTTTATTTGCCTGAGTCTAATAAGTTTTCATCCGAACTATTGAAAGATATTGAGAGTTTACTTATTTATCATGAACAACCCATCTGTAATATAAATAATAAAAAAACGAGGGGGTATTTCTCGACCGGGCATGATAATAAAATGCCAAGGAAAAACATGGCCGGGTAAAAAATTATATAAAGACAAATAAAATATATTTAAAATAGTAATATTTATAATGATATGAATGAAAAATTATGGCTTTATGAAGATAGAGATTGCGAATCAAGATTCATGGAAACTTTCAAAGCTCATCCCGGAGATTTATTCTCCCTTACTTACAAGATTTTAAAGGATAGTTCTTTAGATTCAGATTTTATATGGCTTTTATTTAATCATAAATTCAACGCAAAATTTAAGATTGAAGACGAAAAAGGTAATTTAACAGACAAGCAGAACATTGAAGTTGATATTATCGGCGGAAAATGTGAATCTAATATTACAGAAAATAAGCTATTTAATATCAAACCGTTATTAGATTTTATTATAGCAATAGAAGTTAAATGTTCTCGTTATGATTGCAATAAAAAAAACAAAGAGGAAAGATTAAAGGCAAAACAGCGGGACGACGAACAAGAAGAAATTCAAAAACAATTATACGATAGATTAAAAATGGGGTTCAATAAGGTTTCTTCGCTGGATATTTTATTTACTAATCAAGGAAAAGGTCAGGATATACTGGCATGGCTTAATGCCTCTGATAATATATATAATGCTCACAATATTATGGAAAAAGACGGGATTTTTAAAGGCAGATTAAATAATAAATCGTTAGATGTTGTAGGACAATATTTTTTTGGTAAAGGTTCGGTAAGAAAGGATGATATAAACGAATTTTTAAGCGGTTATGGAGAGGCTGTCGTTAAAAAAGAATCAAAAGTAAATCCATTTTTATTAAATGATAAAAATGTTATATGTAATCGCAAAAAAATGGAAGAGCTTTTGAGGAATATAGGAATAGTCGAACAATTTAATTTTCTTTTTGATTTAAAAAAGTATCCGGCATCGTGTTTTCCTCATGTTTTGACTAATGGGTTAAATAAAGAACCATATATATTTGTTTCATACAAATTTTAATAAATAATAAGTTATTATCTTGAAAAGCTTAAAAAATCTCATACGGAATTAAAAGAGGAATGGGGAAAATATAAAAAGATTATTGAAAAGGAATTGAAAATCTGAGTCATTTATTTTAGGAAAATTAACAATTATATTGCTACACACCGCCTCAAATTGCTAATTTTGATTAACAAGCTTGCCTTGCAGACCTTTTTCTTAATTTTTGCCGTTAATAATTCCTAATACCAAAAGCTTTCCGGCTGCTAATCCCAATAATTTAGGGTCTTTGTTTTTTAGCCCGTAATAACCAGCCGCTAAAATACCGCCGATTATAAGAAAGTTAATAAATTTATTCATTTTTTTTCACCTCCTTTTTTTAATAATTATTTAATCAAACTTTATACTTACGCAAAAATTATACCATATTATTTAAATTAAATCAAAATAGATAAGTGTAAATAGATAAGTGTAAGGCAAAATAAATGGGTGGGGACAGATTTATTTATTCCTGTCATATATATTTATCCTAAATTAAAAATAAAGAGCGGTCACTTTAAATAAAAACTATCCGATTATTTTTTATAATAAGGATAAATTATTTTTACTAAGTTTAACTTTTAAAAAATAAATAGGATATAATTTAAAACATAAGTGGTTATTTAAATAAATTAATTTCTATTTTTTTGGAGGAAATATGGCTAACAGGGCATCAGGCAAAACCAAAGGCGTTCCGCACGTTCCGTCTAAAGGCGGTTCTGAACCGCGAGCGAGAAGGGAAGACGGGGCTTGGAGAAAAAAACGCAGCGATACAGGAAGCACCCGCAAAAAAAATAAATGAACAAATTGTATTACCCGATTAAATTCTAAAAAACCTGTCGTCATCGCTGGATTTTTAAGATTTATCAAGGTTTATCAATAACTGTTTTTTGTTATTGATAAATACGAAGCAGGTAATTCCCGTTAAGAAATTGCCTGTTGATAAATCGTCAGGTTTTAGCCTGTGAAAGTTTCAAAGAAACTTCACGAGCATCGCCAGATGCGAGAGCGGAGCGGTCAAATTCTGCCCGTCTTTTTTTCATTTCCGTAATAATTATTCCTTTTTATTAACTTCTTTCTTTTCCGCTTTTTTCTCCTGCTTTCCCTTATTTTCATATCCGACTTTGCAAATTTATTATAGAGAAAAAGGTGTCGAGAAAAAGTCAGATTTATTTATTCTATTTATTTATTCTCTCACTCCCGACTGCGTTTGACGCGGCCGGGAGTTTTTTATTTTAACGGATATTTAATCAGTTAAAATTTGAAAAAAGGTGATAGCAACTGTAAAAAAAGGGTCAAGATTTATTTATAACACATTAGAAAAAAGGAGGTTTGTTCCATGCCTGCATTTACGTTGTCAGCCGCATTTCGTTGTCTTAATTTGATTATTTTATAGAATTGATGTATTGTATAAATAAACCAATATGAAAAATGGCTCTATAAACGCCGATAAGATATTTTTTAAGATAACAACCCCATTAAATGTCGAAGTTAAAACAACAATCGATTATTGGCAATATCTTATCGATATAAAACACCCGGTAATGAAAAATAAAGAGGATTTAGTTAAAAATACATTAAAAATTCCAGATGAAATAAGACAGAGTAAAATAGACAAAGAAATTTTTCTTTATTATAAAAAATTCGATAAATTATATTGTGTTGTGGCAAAACATATAGATTCGCAAGGTTTTTTAGTTACGGCATATCCAGCGGATAAAATAAAAGAAGGAGATTTAATATGGAAAAAGTAAAAATTTATTATAATAAAGATTCCGATACTATGGATATATGGTTTGGAAATCCCGAGGACGAAGTAATATCCGAAGAAGCAGGCGAAGGCGTTATATTGAAAAAAAATAAATTTGGCGCAACAATCGGCATTGAAAAATTATATGTCAGTAAAACTGTCGGCGTAGATACGCCTTTGCCCGTTGAATTAGTTGTTGCGTAAAGGAAGTAATAATTAATAGGAGTGCGTACAAGATTTATTCTTGTAATTAAAGGTGTTTATTTATTCCCATACTCCCGACTGCGTTTAACGCGACCGGGAGTTTTTATTTCCATTCCCTTCTTTATCGCATAATTTGCCGTTATGTAAACTTATGAATTTTAAACTGTAAAAATAATATCTAACTAAATTGTAATTCGCTATAAAAAAATTACAAGAAAAAAAATAAATAGATTTAATTTTTAATAAGAGGAAATAAAATGGCGGAGATATTTATATCACATGATATTAAAAAGTATCTGATTTATTTTCATCTTTTATAAATGAAAAATTAAAGATGTCAGCATATTTTGTGTCATATCATAAAAAAACGGTTAAAAACTATGCAATATGCCTATTTTACGGCTGTTCTTATAAAATTCCGATAAATTATTATTCTATATAAAAATATGTTATTTGACAAAAATTGTCATGAGCCTAACAATTTTGCAACAAGAATTTAATCTTTTCTTAACATTGCCGACATAATTCAGCAATACTTGCCTGCTATAATAAAATAATAAGAAAACTGAGAACTGTAAACGTAAATTTTATAATATTAATATTTATGATATAATTATTTTGCAGGTAATTTGAAAGGCGGCTGGCGGAAGAAATTGCTAAACTCGATAAAAAAATTTCCGAAACCAAAGTCGAACTTATTAAATGGACGTTTATATTCCGGGCTGGACAGATTATAGTATTAGTCGCTGTTTTAAGCTTGTTTTTTAAGCGTTAAATTGAAAATTGTATGGAAAATATTAAAATTAAATTAACAAAACATGCTAAAATAAAAATAATAGAAAGAAATATTTCTTTAGATACTATTAAAAATATTATTGCAAATCCTGAATTAATTGAAAATGACAAATTTGATGATTCATTAACGCATTTTATAAAGAAAAGCGATGATAAGCATTATTTAAGAATAATCGGCAGATGGGAGGATAAAAATTGTTTTTTAGTCGTAAGTTGTTTTTTTGACAGAAGAATTAAAAAATATAAGGGGTGAATTATGCTAAAAATAGATTACGATAAAGAAGGAGATATTTTAGAAATAAAATTTTCCGATAATACTATAAAAGACAGCGAGTATATCGACGAATCCGGATTAGTTATAGATTACGATAATAATGATAAAATTGTTGCCGTTGAAGTAATTTCTTTTTCTAAAAGAGTTTCTAAAGATGATTTTATAGAAGCATTGGCCGTATAAAATATAATTTTATGTTTCGTTAACTTTATCAATTTAAAGGTGTCTGATTTATTTATTTTATAATTCAAAAACAAAAACTCCCGACTGCGTCAAACGCAGTCGGGAGTATAGGAATAAATAAATCTGGCACCTTTAATTGCAGGCGAGAGTGAGAGAATAAATAAATCTGGCACCTTTTTTTATTTTTGTTAAAGATTTTTTAAATAATTCATACGCTCTCTGTTTGTATTTTCTTCGCAAGCTCGAAAATACAAACAGAGAGCTGGTTTGCGGATATATGGCAGAATTAATTAATTTTGTAATCCGCAACGGTTAAAACAACGATGTTGTGGTTTGTTTCTTGCTCCGTGCTTGCTCCGCTTCGCTCCGGCGCACTACGGCGAAATAAACATTTAAAAGCATTGTATCGGGCTCTGCCCGAACCCGCAAGCTGATGCCAGCTTGACCGCAGGGGGTTATAGAGGCTAACATACTTATTTTATCTTTTTTACGGATCGACAAATGTGACAAAATCGGTCGAAGGCTGACAGATAGGCAAATAAAAAGTTAACCCATTTGTTTTTAGTTTACATTAGATATATAATATTACAATACAAAAACATAGGAGGTGATAAAATTGAAAAGGATAATAAAAAGAAAAAGGCCGCATATTAGATTCATTGGTAATCAGCAATTCGCCTCTGTATCCGAAAATGACCCATTTTCTCTATTTAAACCTTCTTTTACGGCTACCTGCCAGTTTCTGCCATTAGTCGGAAATAATAACGCAAATTCAACAAAATATTTATTCCAAACAGCCGTTGGCATTACTGGAACATGCATATCTGCCTATGTTATAGAAAGAAAAGATATAGCATTGGGAATTTTTATAGGTACGTTCTGTACGATAGGCGTAGAAGTTTTAAAAGATATGGTTAATCAAATAATAAACAGGAAATATTAATTTTCCGGCTTGAAATGCAGATTTAACAAAGGTTTGAGAGATTAAATAATATAATAATATAGTTTACTTTTTTGTTTCATGCTATCTCTTGTATGTACCTATCAATATTTCCATTGAAATTGACAAAATCCTTTTTTACCGCTACCGGAAATTTAATAAAAAAAGCATGTTTATATTTTAAATCTGTTTTATATGCTTTCAACTTTTTCTTATCATATTTACAATTATTAGTGGTCTTCTTTGCTTCTATGACAATAAAATTGTTGTCGGTTCCTCTGTGATGAATAATAATATCAGGAAAAACTGAGATAGTATTTCCATTTTTATGGGTTATGGAAATAGCAGTTTCAGATATATTATTATTAAGTATCTCACTTATTTTTTTTAATATCGGCACATTCCCTATTATATTCGCAATCCACATTATAATCAGGAAATTCATCTTCCAAATAAATCGCAAATCGATGCGTTATGCTTCTTTCATTTGCATCAACCTGCAATAGATATGAATCATTTTTTAAGAATTTCCGGTAACCGTTCTTAATTTTTTCCAAAATTTCTTTATTGTTCGTATTTGTAGAATCATTGGATTTATTCATAATGTTCGCCTCTATTTTAAAATAGCCGTAAAACAAAAACTCCCGGCCGCGTCAAACGCAGTCGGGAGTAAGAGAATAAATAAATCTGACACCTTTTTTCGACACCTTTTTTTAAATCACTATTTTTTTGCCTGTTCTTAATATTTCTAAAGCCGGAGGATAGGTTTCGTTGAAATCTTTTTGTAGGAAAGAATGAGGCTCTATGTCAATGCTTATATTTCTTCTAAGTCTGGTTAGCAATATATCAAAATCATAATTGTCTAAACCTGCAATAAATTTTTCCATTACGACCGCAATATCTATATCGCTCCATTTATCTGC
>JAKAQK010000107.1 GCA_021822625.1 bacterium
TCCGATCTTTCCGGTCAAACTCTTTGGTTGGCTGTTTAGTGAGTATGTAGTAAAAAACTAAAATCTCTATTTGCTTCGTCAGATGATTAAATAAATCGTTACTTAAATCTTTTGCAGCCAATAACAACATAAGATGTTGTCGGAAACTACCACTTAATTTTTTAATATTATCAAGGTAAATATTATTATCGCCATTTTTATCCTTACCATTTAAATAATTCACATAAGCATCGGCGTTGGCTTTTAGAAAATAAACAAACTCAAAAGGGTCGGTTTCGTATTTACATTGTGCTTTATTGGAAGTAATCCAGTCATAAATTTCATCCTCTCGGATTATTTCTTCGCCCTTAACATTGTTCACCTTATAATTAGCCATAATAAAGTAGCGAAGAAAACGCAAAGGTTTCTCTTCATGCTTCTCTAACAACGAAGTAATATCTTTCCATTTGTTTTTTAATTTATCAAAATTTTTTATATTAATTTGTCTAAAAATTAAGTTCTTAAGCAAATCCATAGGATTCAATCCTATACCACGCTCATTTATAGTTTCAAATATTTTAAGTGCATCCGATACCTTAGGGGTTTCAATTTGGATAAGTTTTACGCTATTTAAAAAGTAACCGAGGAATGGTTGTATTTTATCAAGTGATTTAAAGTTTGCCTCTATGAAATGATTTGCTGTGTTATATGCCTCAATAATATTTTTCTCCGAATCACTGTGAAGTTCTTTAGGTATACTGGCTTCAACTATTTCGCTTAAAACGTCCAAACAATGTTCATACTGAAGTCCAAGTCGAAACGCTGAAACCTGTTTCCCTGACGCATTCCTCGCCTTTGAGAAAAGCATATTTTGAATATCTGAAACATCTTCATGAAAAGATTTTAGATGATTCTTAAACGCACTAATCGTCAGAAATAATGTTGTTAACCGTTGCTGTCCATCAATTACCTCATAATGTTTATCGTTGTTTTCACAGACCACAATACTACCTATAAAATATTCTGATTTGCTGTTATCAAACTCTTCATATATATCTTCAAGTAATTGATTAACCTGTTTGTCGCCCCAGACATATTCACGTTGATAATCTGGCACAATATAGAAGTTCTGGAAAACTCCAGCTACATTGAGATCTTTATTTATAATCTTATTCATTAGGTTAGTCCTCAAAAAATATTTATTACAATTTTCACTTGCCACCAGCTTTCTTTCTTATAGTTCCTGTTTGTTCCATAACTCCAATGCCTGTTTCTTCTGTAACTTCTTTTGCTTTCCTGACTTTGTGGAGTAATTTAAACTATACCGCTTATAAAAATAATTGTCAAATTGCTATTTTAAAATGTCTATTATAAAATAACCATATTTTTCGCATAGCCGCAATGCCGTTAGTGTTTTGCCGGTACCGCAAGCCATGATAAGCTTTCCGCGATCATTATTTTCAAAACTGCTTATAGCTTCATCGACGGCTTCTTCCTGGTGCGGTCTTGCCATCCTTTTAGGCTTTAGTTTTATATCTTCGGGGTTGCCTATATCGAAAAGGCTCCAATCTATGGGGCTTTCTTCAAGATTTTCAAGCGTTATCCTCTGTGTTTCTATGACTTGATTTTCTAAGGCTTTCTCTGCTTCCCCGCTCCAGTTATTCGTGGTTGAAATAATCAGGCGGTAATCGAATCCTTTATAATCTCCATTTATGTTATATTTCTTACCCGAAGCTGTAAAAAAAGAATCTATATCATGCTTTTGAATATTATAGGACTGGTTGAAAAACTTACATTGGATTGCCCAGTAAATACCCGTATCTTTTTCGCGGGCGACAAGGTCTATGCCGCTGTCCATGCCTCTATCGGAACACTCGTACCACTCTCCCCATAGCCATACTTCCTCAAGCCTGTTGGCATATTCTGGATCCGTCATTAAATATTTAGCAATTAATCTCTCAAAAAAAGTACCCTTTTCTCTGGCGCTAATAAGAAGTTCGTCAACTTTGCGTAAAACATCAATAATTTTCATGCTATATCCTTTTTTTAATAAATATTTTAATATTTTTATTTTTTGAGATTTTTAAGTTTATTGATCTGCCATCTTAGAATATTCTCATCGAAAACCCTAACATTTATATTCTAATATATTAATCCTATCATGCATTATTTTATTGCAAATTTCTCTTAGATCCGGCAATGAAGAAAATAAAAATGAATATCCATAATCAAAATCCTTAATCATTTTTTGACTCTTTTTGCTAGTTACTATATGCTTAGTTCTATTGTAAAAATTTTTAAATTTTTCTACGTTTTCTTTGTCATACGCATTATTCGTTATCCTTGCTACCTCTTCGGAAAAATTATTTTCTTTAATTCTGTCTATTCCATCGTAATTTACGGCAAATTCAAGAGCATTAAATAAATGTTTAAATCTTATGACCGGAATAAAACTTGATAATGCCGCTTCATATTCAAGCATGGATAGCTTTATATTGATCCATAGGTAGTCGTCTGAATTTTGTTTGCTGTCTATTTTAAAGCCCGACGTATGAACATTGGCAGTTTCAATAAAATTTAAATAATCGAGAACGATATTCTCATCAATACTTTCTGCTACAAGACCCGCCCTAATGTTTTCTGCAAAAATTTTCCCGTAAACCGTTGCCGGTTTAGACTTTTTTAACTGGTCTTGCGATTGATTTAAGGATAACTTCTCTATTGGATGTCCAATATTTTTACTGTTCAAATAGGGAGGTTGAAATGGAGAAATAAAAATCTCTTTTAAATTAAGATTAATGGCTAATAACAAATCCGATATAAAATAGTATGGATTTACTTGAGGAATTTTAAATTTATTCTTTGCGCTAATTTTAAGTTTAAATTTTCTTGGATAATTCAAATCTTCTATTATAGAAAGTTCGCCTTGGTTTTTTATTATAGGCTTAAAATTTACCGCTTTAAAATGGTTGACCAAGGACTCGGACGGTAAATCGTTGGCAATATAATATGCATATACATCAAAATTGTTATTTTCCATAAATTCAATCAAATATTATAAGTTTATTAATCATAATTAAGGCAAAGATTAATTAAAAAATGAGCTTAAAGCTACTTCTAAATCATTTTTTTTATTCTCAGAATTTAAGATATTTTTTATTGAAGTTAGAATAGGATATAAATAGTTACCTAACAATGCATTAATATGCTGAATGAATTCAATAAAAGGTTCTATATCATTTGAAAGCCTTATAATATTAAATATACTCAAATCAGGAGAAATTAAATTGTCGCAATTTTCATTAAGATTAACATATAACGCTGATTCTTTTACATTCTTTAGTTCGTCTAAATTTGAAAGATTTTCAAATAATTTTTTTATTGCGCTAACCGCCTCCATATCAATTTCTATTTGATTAATTAGATCGTCAACGGGAGGCATTTTTATATTAAATAAGGCGGCCGCATCGTAAAAGGAATTCAGAGTTTCTTGCTCTTCACGCACTTTACGCAGGATTAAAATTACCTTTTGAAATATTACATTGAAAAAATTCAAAAGTTTTTCCGCATACAGTAACTTTATTTTATGAGTTCTAAAAATTTCTGTTATATCAGGTTGGGACAATTCATAAATTATTTCCGATAGATCTTTAAAATAATCATTAATTTTTTCTTTATTTTTAAATTCAATAGTATTTAATAAATCTTTCAACATTAATATCTCATCTTTAAACAAAAGAAAAAATATAGCCCATGCCTTAATATATTCTTCAAGGCTTATTTCTAATAAAACAAATTTTGTCTGGCGTCTCATTACAAGTTTTGATTCATAAAATAACATATTTGCATTAGCAAAGCATTTTTGAATGTTTTCTATGGTAACGAGTTTTTTGTAATTTATTTCTTTATGTTTATTTTTTGCCATATAATTTAATATTTTTAATGCTCAGGTTTATGTATAATCTTTAAAACTTCATTATCGCTTCCAGTTTTATCCCGTTTAATATATAAACGAACACCGTCCCGACGTATGCTCCCGTCCTTGTTATCACCCTGTATCCGTAATAATCGGCGGTAGCCTTGCCGTATTGCCTCGCCTCTTGAACGGTATTGTTTATAACGGGCTTTATACCTTGCGGCAGATTATCCCAGCCCGCCATGTTGGTATTCTTAACTTTCGTAATATTGCCGCCGCATATTTTATAATTTTCTATCGCCCAGTATCTATGTTCGGGAAAGCCCTTTGTGCGCCTTATTATACTGATAATCTTACAACCGGATATAGTCGCTGTTATAGGAATAGCGTTATAAGTATATGCGCCCCACGTGTAATTATAAGGACTGTTTGAATTATAAACCCGCATAGCGAGCTTGTTGAAGTTGGAGTCTGAGCGGTTGTAGGACGGGTTAAAAATGCCGAAAGAATAGGCAGGAACTACGGAAAATAAAATAAAAGCGAATATGAATGTTTTTAATAAGGTTTTCATAGTTATTTTTTTGGAACAAGCTTTACGTATTCGCAAGTATAAGAATCGTAAGATATTCTAAAATCTATACAAGCATTTGCAACTGGAGAAGGAGAGCCAGTTTTTATCCAATATATAATTTTATTTGGTCTGGGATACCCTGTATGAATTACATATTCATTGTTACTCGCAGACCCTTCCACCCTTGCAGGCAAAGTAGAAATATTTATCCCGTAATCAACTGCTATTCTTTTGCCGGGTATTTTTGAAAGTGCCGAAACAAAAAATGCCGAAGCGGTTGTGGTGATTAAAAATGAAAACCCTGCCACTAAAAACAAAACGAATAAAATCTTTTTCATTTTTTCCTCCTATAGTTTAAAGGTTATTATAATTCCAGTCGCAAAAAACAACACCGGAACGAAAGCGAAATGAAACCGTTTTACCATACTCTTATCGTAAACGCCATTAGATTTGATCCTTTTAAATGATTATTTTTTCTAATACTATCACAAATATAAATGTTATTGCAATTTCTTTCTATGGCGATAAATGTCTCGTCGTTGTTGCTTTTGAGGAATTAAATGTAATAACTTGTAATAGGTCTTAATAAGTTTTAATAGTTCGTAAATTTACAAGTTCGTAAGAGTTATTAAAAGTTAATAAAACTTATTAAAGGATTTTCTGTAAATACAGGTTAATACAGGTTATTAAAAGAAATGACAGATAATTAAAAAAATATTTGATTTAAAAGGTTTAATTTATTATAATTTAATCTAACATGTAATAGTAAATAATCTAATCTTGTTATAGGAGGCGCAAAATGCTACAGGCAGGAATCATCTGGGGGGTTAGCTTTTTTTTAGCTATATTGATTGCACTCTCATTCATAATATTTTCCATAAAGACTATTCTTTATATCGCTGTAGTTTTTGAACTATCTTTTTTTCATATTCCCGATTCGGGTTCGGATATTGATAAAGACGATGTAATCACTATTTTTTTCAAAAAATACCTTCCTAATTATTATACATTTTTTGAAAATATTTTTACAAGGAAAAGAGTTATAAAAAAAATAATAAAGAAACTGTTGCTTCAATCTATAATCGTCAGAAAAAACAAAATATTAAAATTAAATTTGCAAACTGCTGATAATTTAAGAATTCATAATGAAATAATCGAAAATATTTACGCCGCTAACGCCCCGCCGCCTGTCTTTTTATCACTCTCCTTTTTAAAAAAGGGGGTGATCTAAATGGCTAAAATAAGCGATTTTTCAATGTTTGAAATTTTACAGAGGGGCGGAATTGAAACCGCCCACTCTGGCAATGAAATCGTTTGTCGTTGCCCAGTCTGTAAAACGGGTAAGCCGTTATCACGCGGAAATCACGATGCACAAATAAACACAGAAACATTGTATTGTTTTTCGGAGGAAAAGACTTATACTCGAACTGAAATTATAAAAAAACTGAATTTTTGGGATATACTCGGAATAAAAAAACCACTATCCTCATCCTCGTTCGCACCGAATCGGAAAGAAAAGCCTGTGCCGACGCAGGAATCGAAAAAGGCGGTAAAAAAAGAAGAAAAAAAGGTAATTCCCGGCGAAATTTACAATTATTGCGATATGGATGGAAAGGTTCTTTACCGTCGCCAACGACTGGAGTACGCAGACGGCTCAGGCAAGGCAGGGGTACCTTATATTGGGAAAGCCGCCGAACAACCTACTATTTTTTACGGTCTCGAAACCCTGCAAGACCCGCAAAGCCTTAATTATATTATGCTTACTGAAGGCGCAAAATGCGCCGAAGCCGTCCGGCATGCTCTTGCAGGTACCCCGGCGACGAGCGATACGGCGGTTCTGGGGTTCGATAATCCGAGGGAATGGGAACATATCGGCGCCCAAGCACAAGAAATTATTCTTTCAAAAAAAATAATCATTTTTCAAGATAATGATAAAACGGGAGCTGATAATACAGCAGGTTTATTGTCTTATATCAGAAAGTCTGCAACGGTCGTGGATTTCCCGGATAAACCTTTGAAATACGATATAGCAAACTGGCTCTCAAAAGGTGGCAGTATATCTGAAGCAATAAAAATTTACGCAAAGCCTGTTGATTTAGTTGATGTTTTACAGAATACTAAAATAATTAAAAAAGAACAAGTCGAAAAACCGATAATGCCGGTTGAGTTTCTCCGAAATTTTCTATTCTCCAGCTACCTCGGCGAACAGGACATATCTTTCAAAATCGGGGATACGCAAGTAAATATAGAAAAATGCACGCTGGATAAGTTTCATCAGGCAGTATTTGAAACGATAGAGGCTCTGGGGTATAAGTATAATTCTTATATAATTTACGAAGATCCGCTACAAAAAAGAAAGCAAATGGCATTTGCCGTAAAATTTAGCGAATTATCCAGATTGTTCGGCGACAATTACGCTTATATATTTGAAAAGCTTGAGGATATGAGAAAAACTACTGTTATCCTTAGGGATAACAGAGGAGGAACTCACGGCGGCATCCTTGAAAATTTTTTTTATGTTTACTTCGAACAACTCAAAAAAGAACTTCAAATTTCGGAAGAAGAGCTTGCTAAAATAAAAACTAAACGCAGAGACTATCAGTTCCAGCTTAAAGGCAACCGCTATGGCAAAGGTGACTATCTCGTAGTGAAGCTCTCCGCCGCTTTTTATCATCTGTATCAGACGAGTCGGCTAAGAATCAATTATTCCCTCGATGTAATAGAGAAAAAAAATAAAACGAGGAGCGCGCTAATGCGCAGTATAGTAGATTACATTTTAACACAGAAGACGAAAAAAACGGAAGAATCAGAAAAATCAAATTCTTACGCGATTTTCGCAGAAAATCTTTTAAAAAAAATCGACAAAAATTGGGAAACCAAGCCAGGAGGGACAAAAGACAGGGTCTATAAAAACATCAGAGACCATATCGATTATTTCAAACAGTTTAATATCGAATATAATCCTAACCCCGAAAGAAGATTATTTATTTATAAATATAACTGCCCGGGCGTAGGTTTTTCAAAGCCTCCGTGTCAAGCAC
>JAKAQK010000008.1 GCA_021822625.1 bacterium
GCTACGGCAGAATTACCAAACCGTCTTACAATAGGATTTTCAGCTTAAACAAAACTTGGTAATTAAACAAAAACTTGATTTTCGATATGAAAGAATATTATAATATCCGAATAATGGATAATACAAAACGGAATTCTGCCGTAGCATCTGAATTTAAATTAGAAAATACACAAACTGCTTCTGGAAAATCGTACGCTAGAATATTAACGGGAGACAGACCTACAGGACCTCTTCACTTAGGACACTTTTGCGGTTCTTTAAAAAATAGAGTCGCTCTGCAAAATATATACGATACGTTCATATTAATTGCCGATGTTCAAGCATTGACTACTAATTTTGACCATCCTGAACTTCTCAAGCAAAATATATTTAATGTTGCGCTGGATTATCTTGCCGTAGGAATCATGCCTGAAAAATCTACCATTATAATTCAATCAATGATTAATGAGATAGCGGAATTGACAATATTTTTCTCGATGTTTGTTTCTATAAATGCATTAAAACATAACCCGACTATTAAAACAGAGGCAAAAGAAAGAGGATACAAAGAGCTCAATTACGGTTTTTTAGGATATCCTATCAGTCAAACCGCAGACATATCTATATTTAAAGCAGACTTAGTCCCTGTCGGTATAGACCAGCTACCGCACATAGAATTTTCAAGAAAAATAGTGAGAAGATTTAACGAACTTTACGGCGGAGCTTTGATTGAACCGGAAGCTCTTTTAAGCGAATTTCCAAAACTAATAGGTCTCGACGGAAATTTAAAAATGAGCAAGTCATACGGAA
Organism: bacterium; assembly: GCA_021822625.1. Lineage (GTDB taxonomy): Bacteria > SZUA-79 > SZUA-79 > Acidulodesulfobacterales > Acidulodesulfobacteraceae > Acididesulfobacter. The sequence goes on from JAKAQK010000008.1 coordinate 790, forward strand.
ACGCAATTTTCCTATCTGATGATTTTGACACAATAAAGTCTAAAATAAGAACGGCTCTCACCGATAAGTCGCGCATACATCCGTCAGATCCAGGACATCCCGATATATGCACTATTTTTTCTTATCATAAGACTTTTTCTGAGAGCAGCTTAACAAAAAATATTGAACACGACTGCATTGCCGGTTCAATAGGCTGCGTACAGTGCAAAAATAATCTTCATGAATCGATTAAAAATATTTTAATACCTATGAATGAAAAACGGCAATATTATAAAGAACGGGCTTCCGAAGTCTGGGATATTTTATTCGCAGGCACAAATAAGGCAAAAAAAATTGCATCGGAAACTCTTAAGGAAATAAAAGAAAATATGAAAATTGATTATTAATTTATCAATTGAAAAATAAAATTAAGTAAAATACAATTAAGCGGGGACGAATTAAATAAACTTAACTTAACTTAATTTAACTTTAATGAGGAGAAAAACATGGCAAACAAATTATTTATTATGCTTCAAAACACGACACCTGAAAATCCGCACCAGTTAGGCGCGCCGTTTTTTCAAGCTGCAGCTGCGGCTACTATGGATTATGAAGTTGAAATGATACTCACTGCGGATGCAGGACTTCTTATGAAGAAGGGTGTTGCGGAAAATCTAAGGGTAAAAGACGGCAGCCCAAAATCTGTATATGATTTCATTAAAGATGCTTATGAAGCCGGGGTTGTTTTAAAAGTCTGTACGCCTGCTTTAGAGCTAAACGATTTTACCAAAGATGACCTTATACCTGAATGCAGCGGAGTCGTCGGCGGAGCTTATGTCGTCGAAATGGCTATGGATGACGATGTAAAAGTATTGGCTTACTAAAATTAATATACAATTAAGAGGACAGATTTAGGTCTGTCCTCTGCCTTTATCTTTATATCTTTATGGTGCGTGCAATTTTATAAATTTATATCGCCTTTCTTGCTTGCAGCGTATTCAAGAACACCTTCAAGCAATGTAAATCTATCTAAACAAATTGTTTCCACAGGCATAGACTTTACAAAAAGCGCATTATTTACCAAACCGCCGGTCAAATAAATTTTAGCAGGTTTTCTTGCAAATCTGTACATAGACATGCATACGCCTTTTATTAATCTTGCTGCTGCAATTCCAGGCTCGACGTTTGAAGCTACCATATCAAAAACGTGACCCATCCCTAAAAGTCCGCAAGTGGCAGTAATAAACTCTTTCTGAGGTTCTATAGTATTATAGTTTAAATTTAAATAACTTCCGAGAATCTCAATAGCCTGTCCGGTAAACGCCCCGCATTCGATATTCCAATCGCTGTGAATAAAATTACCGTCTTCAAAAATAACATATTTTGCATCCCTTGAACCGACGTCTAACAATGTAAATGATTTTTCTTTTATTAATCTTTTGCCGGCATAAGAAAGCGCGATGATTTCATTCACGGACTGTCTTGCGAACCTGCTTATATTGTGCCCCGTCCCTATGTCCGCCTTAAATGTTTTTTCAAGATCTGCAACTTTTTTGACGGTCTTTTCATTAGTTTCGGTATTTAATATTTTTGCATATGTAGTTCCTGCGTCTAAAAGTATCATTTTAATATTTCCGCCCGATTTTTTTTAATTAAACCCCTGTTAACAATCCTTACATTTCAAAATATGCAATTCAGTTATTTTTATATTTAAACGACAACCCCGTTAAGCTGTAAAAATGCGGTAAGTTTAGCCACCGTGCTTCGCGTAAGACCTAAATCCATATCTATAAAAATACCCCTGGGATGTTTGCTTGCAAGATAGGAAGCTAGTCCGGCTTTTGGACAAAAACTCTGCGCAAAAAAAACAGTGGGCACGTCGGGGTCAAATTCCAACTCAAGTTTTAAATCGCCCGGCGTTAAATTTTCGACGCACCTCGTCCAGCCGTAAATATGCGTTTCATCCGGAAAATAGCTTGCTAATGAAAAATCTCCCCACGGAGGCGTTCCCCAAAATGCGCATTTTGGCTTGACATATTCGGGTCTGAACGGTTTTTTCTTTTCAATATCCCTATAAAAATAACCTGCAATTTGTCCGAATTTATCATCTAAAGGGATACCGCTTTTGCAAATAAAATCTCCTTTTCTTTCCAAGTCGTTATTTTTAACACGGGTCAATTTTATTTTCAATTCATTTTCGATAAAATCCGCAACAAATCCCATTTCATTACATCTCGATATTTCTGAATCTTCAATTATTATTTCTGATATAGGATTTCTCCCTACAAGAACAGAATCAACGACATCTTCTGTCCAGTAATCCGTCGCAGCTAAAATATTTGCTATAATACGTTTAATTTGGGCGCAATATGCTTTCGGAAGAATATTTTCGGTAGGTTCCGTAATTAATTGGTCGACTTTGTACATATCCAAGGACAAGATAATTGCATTTTTTTTGATAAGGTCTTCCATAACCGATTTTGGAGGAATTCCGATAATTCCTATAAATGGTTTGTCTTTTGGATTTTGAAGAAACGATTTTTCTTTGCCCTTGACAAAACCATGCCTTGTCAAAACCATATCCTGCGAAGGATCATAATTGATATTTTTGGTTTCTTTTTTATCTTTATCATCTTCCATTTTAACGGCCTCTTATTCTTTGCAGTTCAATATAATACAATCTCTTAATACAGAATATATAATAATGCATATTATATACGGTTATATATAAATAATATTCTACTATTTAATTTTTATGTTAAATATGACATTTATCACAAAATGTATAACAATATAATATGTAATAAAAACTATATAATAACGTTTAAATGTAAAATAGCTCAAAACGGCTATAAATTAATATTGCATTTAAATTTAAATATTCATGTATTATCTATAAAACGCTATAACACAATAGATACCTAAAAGCATTATATAGGAATTAATCTCGTTATTATTTTATACGCACATATCCATACCAACTATACTGCGGGTATATCTCAATTATAGGAGAAACATCAAACTATGCAAATATTAAAATAAGAGTGATATTCTGAATTAACAAATATCGCAAACAAATTCTTCAGCAGAAGTTGCAGCTAAAGCGCCTTCTCCGACGGCAGTTGCCACTTGGAGAAGTTTCTTGGAATGTGAATCTCCTGCGCAAAAAACCCCAGGCATGGAAGTCATCAAGGTATAATGGTCTGCTTTAATAAAACCAAGTTCGTCTTTGTCAACATTATGCAAAAAAGAAGTCTGCGGTTTTATTCCGACAAATATAAAAACGCCTTTTACAGAAATGGTACTTCTTTCTTTCGTCTTAACATTTTCTATAGTTATAGACTCCACTCCTTTATCCCCGTTAATAGAAACAGGTATATGCTCTAATTTAAGCGAAACGTTATTAGCATGGTTAAGTCTTTCCTGTATTATTTTTTCCGCTCTAAGTTCTTTTCGTCTGTGTATTAATACAACGGATTTTACAAGTTTAGAAAGATAATGCGCTTCCTTTACCGCCGTATCTCCGCCGCCTATAACGGCAATATCCTGGTCTCTGAAAAACGGACCATCGCATGTTGCGCAGTAAGAGACCCCCTTGCCGGTATATTCAAGTTCGCCAGGGATCCCCAACCTTTTTGGCGAAGCCCCGACTGCGATTATAATACTTCTTGTCTCGTAATTGTTTTCGGCGCCTTTTAATGTTTTGTATTCGACATTATCCGTTATTTCTTTTATTTCGTCATATACTATTGTTAAACCCAGTCCTTTTGCATGTTCTTCAAATTTATTCATAAGTTCGCAGCCCGAAAGCGAAGGAAAACCAGGATAATTTTCTATATTATCGGATAATGCTATTTGACCGCCGACTGCCATTTTTTCTATTAATATTATATTCATACGGGCTCTCAAGGCATAAATAGCTGCCGACAAACCGGCAGGTCCGCCTCCGATAATTATTAAATCATACATAATTTATACCTCCTCAAATTTTTTATTTATTATTTTCTTAAATATTTTATTAATAAAATATAAACGGTTAACAAAAAAATAATGCCGGATTTTTTGTCTTTAATATTGAATTTTCTTGAAATTTAAAAAATATTTGTGTACTATTTAATATTTATGCATTATTTAATAGTGTTATCAAATATAATTTATATAATTTCCTGCATTAGTTAAAAGTAATTATTAGAAATATAGCCGGAATCTATCTAATTAACTAATTTTAACTAATTAAAATATATTTTTACAATATCTATCGTATTCAATAATATTTAATCATATTAAAAGTTTTAAATCAAATAATTACAATTAAGCAACCGAAAAAAATAATTGAAAAAACATTGGAAAAAAAATTAAAAAAATCATTGAATCTTTTACAGCTGACATTTGCTTCTACCGGCGCTATAATAGGTTCAGGCTGGCTTCTCGGGATATATTTCAGCGCTAAATATGCCGGCCCGTCCTCGATTATTTCCTGGATAGCCGGCGGTTTTGCAGTAATGCTTATCGCGCTTGTCTATAGCGAATTGGGCAGTATGCTTCCGCTTTCCGGCGGCATCGCCAGATATCCAAAATATACCCACGGAGCGCTCCTCGGTTTTATTTCAAGCTGGATATTGGTAATATCCGGAGCTGCCGTCAGTTCAATAGAAGCGGAGGCTTCAGTCCAATATTTAAATTATTATATTCATGGGCTTTACATAGAGTCTTCCCTTACGCCTTCAGGCTTATTTGCAACATTTTGTCTGCTTATGCTATTTTTTGTTATTAATATATTCGGAGTAAAAATTCTTGCAAAAACCAATACATTCCTAACATGGTTTAAATTAGCTATTCCAATAATTACTGCATCGGCCTTAATTTATGCCGCAATTAAAAATAATAATATTTCTTATGTAAATCGTTACGGTTTTATGCCTTATGGATTTAGCGGAATGTTCAAAAGCATTTCTTTAGGCGGCATTATGTTTTCTTTCTTAGGATTCAGACAATCAATAGAGCTCGCGGGCGAATCTAAAAATCCGGGCAGAGATGTACCTCTGGCTACTATAATATCGGTAATTATCGGAATTATTATTTACGGAGCGCTATCGGTAAGTTTTATTTTTGCGGTTCCTTTTGTAAAATCGAATAATTGGCATGCCTTAAATTATTCATCGCCTTTTATATATCTGTCTAATAACTATAACCTAATTTTTTTGACCGTGCTTATTGTTATCGGCGCTATTATTTCTCCGTTCGGAACCGGATTAACATATATGGGAACAACTTCGCGGGTCGGCTATGCTATGTCAAAAATGGATTTTTTGCCGCGTAAGCTTTCACAATTTAATAAATACGGCATTGCCTATATTTCGCTTATTTTTGTATTCTGTCTTTCCGTAATATACATAATGCCGTTTCCAAGTTGGCAAGCCTTAGTTGGGCTTATAACTTCAAGTATCGTGTTCACATATACGCTAGGTCCTGTAAGTCTTATGTCTTTTCGGAAATTAACGCCGAAGCTTAAAAGACCGTTTTATCTTCCTTTTGCGTCAATTATATCTCCAATAGCTTTTATAGTCGGCACATTAATAATCTACTGGTCCGGTTTCGGGGTTTTATGGAAACTTTCTATCGGCATAGCTGCAGGATGTATAATATTTATAATAAAAAATCGCAAGAATAAAAATTTCAAAAAAAATTTTTTACCTGGACTCTGGTTTTTATTTTACATAATTACTATAATAATTTTATCGTATTTAGGCAGCAGTGATTTTGGCGGAATAAATTTACTAATATTTCCTTATGATATTATAATTGTTATAGCGGCAGCTCTGATTTACTACGGCATATCTATAAGAGCATTCATTAAGACGAATGAAATTAAGATGATTCTGGAAGAGCAGTTTATAAGCGAAGAGTTTGATGAATAAAATGAAGAGCAGTTTATAAGCGAAGAGTTTTTTGATGAATAAAATAATGTAATTATTCTAATTATTTTTTTGATTTCTCAGGGGACATCCTTCTTATCATAAAATATAAAACAATGGATAACAAAACTAAAATGAGCGGAATAATTCCGAAATAATTTTTAAATAAAAATCCTGCAAGAACGCCTCCAGCAAAACTTCCGGAAAATTGAAAAGTGTTATATATACCCATTGACGTTCCTACAAATGAAGGGTCGGAAGACGAAGAAACCAAAGACGGCATTATAGGTTCGGTAATTGAAAATCCCGTAAAGAATAAAATTCCGCCTATTATTATTACAGGCAGCGAATACATTTCGCTGTTTGAGAATACAAACAATGCTGAAATCCCCATAAGCAGATAGCTTAATTTTAACAAATGGCTTTCATATCCCATATCTGCTTTTTTTGAAGCTTTCATCATTGCAAATAGAGAAAAAACGACCATAGGAATTAGCACTTTATAATAATCTGCCATTCCAAGCCGCGATTTGACAATCATAGGAAGCGCAAAAAAGAAAACGGTCATAAAAAAAGATAGTATAAAACCCTGCATAGAAAGATTAGCAACTATTTTATTTTTAAATATACTTATAAATCTGCCGAAAGACATTTCTATTTCTTCAAGAACTTTTTTATTTTTAGGTTCTTCAACAAACAGATAGATAAAAATTGCCGACAGTATTCCGAGCGCGCCTGAAAAATAAAATAAAAAAGAATATCCGAAATACAGCGAAAGAAGCGGCCCCAGAACTATTCCCACCACAAAACTTAAACCTATTGGAATCCCAAGATATGCAAGAGCGGTCGCCCGTTGATTTTCCAAAACGGTATCGGAAACAAGGGCAAAAGCTACTGAACTTTCAGCTGCAACCCCCTGTAAAAATCTTAGCAGTATCAATTCTAAAATATTATTGGAAAATCCTATAAAAATAGTAAAAATACCGAATAGCAGCATGCCTATAAAAAGAATATTCTTCCTGCCGTATCTATCGGATAAAAATCCAAAAGGTATTTGAAATATTGCCCTTGATAAACCGTATATTCCAAAGGCAAGACCTATAAGCAGATAACTATTTGTAAATTGGCGGGCATATAAAGTAAAAACCGGCAATATTAAGAAAACTGCCAGCATTCTTAGCCCAACTACAGAACTCATTGCGCCTATAGTTTTTTTTTGTGCGGAAGTAAAAGACATATTATATAATTTTATTAACAATCTGATAAAAAGGAGTAAACAATAGCAAACGATATTTTTTATCAAATATACTTATTTATTTCTTTTTAATTTATCAAACTATCAACCAAGTGTCAATAGTAACAATACGCTATCTATATATACATCCTGAAGTAATTTTTATCTGCCTTGTCTTATCTGGCGAAACTGATAACTTCTTATAGCTCTCAGAAAATCAATCTTTCTGAATTCAGGCCAGTAAGCATCGCAGAAATAATATTCGCTGTAGGCGCTCTGCCACAACAAAAAACCTGAAAGTCTGACTTCTCCGCTTGTTCTTATAATAAGTTCAGGGTCTGGAACGCCTGTAGCGTAAATATACTTAGAAATATTTTCGATTGTTATTAGTTTTGATAAGCTGCTGCAAGACAATGTTTGAGCAGAAAATGTATTTTTATTGTTTTCATCTTCATTCACCGCAAGTGATATATCGCGAAAATTATCCGCTATAAATTTGCCGAATGCATCGCAAATTTCTTGCCTGCCGCCGTAACCTAATGCTATATAAAGATACAGATTAGAATATGAAGCTGTTTTTTCTTCCAGCCGTTTAATGACGTCTTTTAAGTCATCCGGAAGTAAATCTTTTTTGCCTATAATATTAACTTTTATTCTATTTTTATTTATAAAATCGGAATCTATATATAATTCTAATTTGGATTTTATAATATCAAATAATGAATCTACTTCCCCTTCCGTCCTCTTAAAATTGTCTGTAGAAAATCCCCATATAGTAACAATTTTAATATTAAGTTTCATACACCATAATATTACTTCATCAATCTTGTCGGCGCCTTGACGGTGCCCTTGCGACACATTGGTAAAACCTTTTCTTTCCGCATACCTTCTGTTGCCATCGAGTATAATGCCGACATGGGAAGGTACTTTTTTGTTTAATACTTCCTTATATAATTTTTTTTCATAATAGTAATAAATTAATTTTTTCAAGAAAAACATATTAACAAACAGTCCATATTTGATGTATTATGTATATTAGGTTAAATAATACCTTAAATAAATACAAAACGCATAACGCGCATAACTTGATAAAATTTAATTTAAATTTAAATAAATTTAAATTATTATAACGTTTCCGTATAATCAAAAGAGATTAAAATAATTAATTATAAGCTGCAGCTTTAAGCTGAATAAATATAATTTATTAATATATCATAACAAGAAATAATCAAATTTAATATGCCTTTTATTACAATAGAGGAAGATTTAGAAATATTTTATATATTGCATAAAAAAAATGAATACGCAAAAACTATCGTTTTGGTCCATGGCGCCGGCGGCAATCATTTATCTATGCTTTATATTTTTAATTATATTAAAAAAAAATGGGGCGATTTTTTTAATATTATAACTTTTGACCTTCCGTTTCATTATAAATCAACTTATACAAAAAATACAAATGCAATATATACAATTAATAAAAAAATCACTATTAATTTTTATTCGTCGGTTTTGAATGAACTGCTTGAAAAACTGCATCTGATATATAAGAATAATATTATAATGGTCTGCCATTCTATGGGGGTTCAAATATCTTTGCGGTATGCCTCTCTTTTTGCCGAAAATATTAACAAGATTATGCTCATAGCAGGATGCGACAATGTTTTTGTAAAAGACAGCTTTATTTTAAGTCTGCATAATAATTACGATAGAACAATTAAGCTGTTTTTGAAAGATGCTTATTCCAATGAAACATATCATGATAAAGTTAAATTTAAAAATGCTATAGACGATATAAACAGAACAGATTATAAAATTGTCATAAATGATTTCGCCGCGGTTAAATCTTTTAATAAATCCGATAAAGACATAGATTTTGCAGAATTAAATAAAAAGAATATTCATTTTAATATTTTATACTCCGAACAGGACAAAATTATAAATCAAGATTGCATACTGGCTTTAAAAAATAAATTATCGTTCGTAAAATTAAATTTAATAGAAAAAAAAAGTCATATAGAAATTATTTTAAACAATCCTAAACTAAACATTTTTATAGACGAGTTTTTAGAACAATAAATTTTTATTGACATCGCAATGGTATTAGTTATAAACTTAAAAATTGAATTTAAACTCCCTTCTCTGACATTTATATTCATATTTTTTATGTATTAATAAAAATTTAATAAAAAAATAAATTTAGTAATGCTAATTTAATAGTTATGTTTTATTTTATTTACTTTTTACTTTTTACTTTTTTTGGGAACATTTAAATTTTAACTTTAATATTTGCCAATTTATTGATAAGATATACAATCAAACAAAACTAAAACATTATTTTATTTAAGGGGTCATTTGTGGAAACCGGCAAGTTAAAAAGAACGTTATCCGGAGAAATAAACGAAAGCTGCACAGATTCTGAATTTAACCTGAAAGGTTGGGTGATGCATTATAGAGACCACGGAGGGCTTATATTTATCGACTTGCGTGATTATTCGGGCATTATTCAGATAGTTTTTGACGAGACGGTATCAAATAAATCGTTTAATACCGCAAAAAAGATTAAAAATGAATATGTTATTTCCGTTACCGGCAGGGTTAGAATACGTCCTGAAGGAACAGAAAATGAAAATTTAGAAACAGGTAAAATAGAAATTGAGGCTAAAGCTCTTGAAATCTTAAACGAATGCGAAATTCTCCCGTTTCAGATAGAAGAAGAATCAGACACAAATGAACTGCTACGCCTGAAATACAGATACCTTGACCTTAGAAGAAAAAAAATGAAGGATAACTTAATATTCAGGTCTAAATTTAATTTTTTGACAAGAGAATTTTTAAATAAAAACGGTTTTTTTGATATAGAAACTCCATTTCTGACTAAAAGTACGCCGGAAGGTTCAAGGGATTTTCTTGTACCGTCAAGACTTAATAACGGAACTTTCTATGCCCTTCCCCAATCCCCTCAGTTATTTAAACAAATTTTAATGGTAAGCGGTTTCGAAAAATATTATCAAATAGTAAGATGCTTTAGGGATGAAGATTTAAGGGCGGACAGACAGCCGGAATTTACTCAGTTAGATATGGAGATGTCCTTCATTGAACAAAAAGATATTATGTCTCTTACTGAAGAAATGTTTGCGTTTATTTTCGACAAACTTCTAAATATTAAATTAGACCTGCCAATAAAAATTATGGATTATGACGATGCAATGGAAATTTACGGCAGCGATAAACCGGATACAAGATTTGCAATGAAACTCAACACAGTTTCAGACATTTTTAAAAATTCTTCTCTGAATGTTTTTCAAGACTGTCTCTCAAAAAAAGGCGCTATAAAGGCTATATGTTTTAAAAACGGGGCAGACTTACTCTCCAGAAAAGATATCGACGAACTTTTAACGGTCGTTAAAGATTTTGGCGGAAAAGGTTTAGCATGGACAAAAGTCGCGTCGGATAAAGAAAAATTAAAATCAGACAAATCTTCCGATAATAACACCGAAAATATTTGTATTCATCAAAAATGCAAATTAGAAGGCGGAATAGCTAAATTTATCACGGAAGAGGAACAAGACATTCTGCTTGACAGACTCGATGCGGAAAACGGCGATATTATCTTTTATCAGGCGGATTCAAAAAAAATTGCCGATATGGTTCTAGGCAGACTTAGACTCTATTTGGCAAAAAAATATAATCTTATCCCGGATGGCAAATTTAATTTTTTATGGGTTATTAATTTTCCACTTTTTGAATATTCTGAAGAGGAAAAGAAAATAGTTGCAATTCATCATCCTTTTACAGCCCCAAACGTGGAAGATTTAGAGCTTCTTGATGCAAATCCGCTTATTGCAAAATCTCAGAGTTACGATCTGGTTTTAAACGGGGAAGAAATAGGCGGCGGAAGCATAAGAATACACAAACCGGAGCTGCAGGCGAAAATATTTGAAATTCTTTCAATCAAACAGGAAGATGCAAGATTAAAATTTGGTTTTCTCTTAGACGCTCTCAGCTTCGGCGCTCCTCCTCACGGCGGGATTGCTTTTGGGATAGACAGAGTGCTCATGCTTCTTAGAAACGAAGATTCTATAAGGGACGTCATAGCATTTCCAAAAACTCAGAAAGCTCAGTGCCCCTTATCCGACGCTCCATCCGAAGTAAAATTTGAACAATTGCGCGAATTAGGAATTAAAATAATAGAAAAAGATAAACATATATGATTATATTATTTTTATTTTTCTTCATAATTGATATATAAAACAAATTTTTATACATCAATTACGTTAATTAGTTTATGTTATAACTACGTCAGGAAGCGGACAGATAAAAAGGGGACCGATAGCGCATAAATACATAAATAAAGAAAAAAATTTATTAAACTAATATATATATAACAAAAATTAATAAATAACTTTAATATATTATTATGTATTATGGATTATACAGCGATAATATTTTTAATAAAAATTATTTATTAACTATTTAATTTTATAGGAGGATATAAAATTGGATAAAACAAATTCTTTACCACACCCTTATTTTGTTTCTCATCCAAACTGGAAATGGTTTATCCTTACCACGGTTTTGATAGGTGCTACTATGTCGGCGCTTGATGTCAGCATAGTAAATGTTGCCATGCCGACCATGGAACATGGTTTTAATGTTTCTATGGCGGTTATAGAGTGGGTTGCTATGGCTTATATGCTCACTCTTACAATATTCTTACCGCTTTTCGGCAGACTCGCCGATATGTTCGGCAGAACAAAGATGTATAATATAGGTTTCATTGTTTTTACAACCGGTTCTGCGCTATGCGGTTTTGCTCCTGATGCAAATTTTATTATAGCGTCTCGCGTTATTCAGGCCGTCGGTGCAGGAATGCTTCAGGCAAACTCCGTTGCTATAATAACTCAGGCGTTTCCTTCCAATGAATTAGGAAAAGCTATCGGTCTTCAGGGTGCTGTTCAGGCTATTGCGATGTCAATCGGACCTTTTATCGGCGGTATGATTATAAGTGCAATCGGATGGAGATTTATATTTTACGTTAATGTTCCTATAGGAATAATAGGAACAATTGCAGCCATGTATATTTTACCGGCAAGTAAGAAAAACGAGAAAAATGAAAAAATTGATTTTCTTGGAATTTCCATTTTTGCAGCGGGTCTTGCATTGCTGGTTCTGGCAGTTAACCAGGGAAGCACATTCGGGTGGTCGTCACCAATAATAATCGGATTTTTTATTGCGGCTGCTATTTTGCTGCCGTTATTCGTATATATAGAATTAAAAGTGGAACATCCAATGATAGATTTAACACTATTTAAAAAATGGGCTTTTTCTGCAGGAAATATAACCGGAATGATGTCGTACTACGTCTTATTCGCCGTCTTGTTTCTAATGCCGTTTTATTTTGAAGATGTTTTAAAATATAATGCCGCTGCAACAGGTATTATGTTAACGCCTATCCCTCTTTCAATGGCTATTATAGCGCCTTTTGCCGGATCTATCTCTGATAAAATAGGTTCGAGAATAATGACGTCTCTTGGAATGTTTGTATGCACAATAGCAACTCTAAGTTTTGTTTTTATCGGAACAAGCGCAAATATTATTCTACTGCTGATAGAATTTATAGTATTAGGTATCGGTATGGGGCTCTTCACGCCGCCTAACAACAGCAGTATAATGCATTCTGCTCCTCCGGAAAGGCTCGGCGTAGCAGGCGGGATACTGAACATGATGCGCGCTTTGGGACTAATATTCGGCGTAGCAATTTCAGGTCTTTTATTCACTTCTTTACAGAATAACTATTTAACAAATTATATGGCTTCTCATCATATAAATATATCGAAAGTTTCCGAACTGATAAAAAACAACGCGTTTGTTCACGGTATAGCATTTGTTATGTTTACATTAGTTGCAATTAATTTGGTTGCAACAATTTTATCTGCGGCAAAAAAAGATGTTAAAGGCGGTAAAATTGAAGGTGCCGAACCTATAGACCTTATGTAAATATTATAAATATTATTAAATTGAATGGATGCCGTTACATCTTGAACATAAATAAAATATAAACAAAACAACAAATATTAAATTACCAATACATGACAAACCATATATATATATATATTGCTGTTTGCGCAGATAAATAATTTAGTTAGTTATCTGCGCAAAATTCTAACTGTATATAATTATTACTTAATTTTTTTTACTCAACTAATTAAAGATAAATTATGCAATTATTTAATAAAAATAATAAAAACGCCCTTTTGAATAAATTTGAAAAAAAAATAACTCCCGGCATTGAAATAATTTTTCAAGGGGCTAAGAATAATGGCGTTAATAATCTTTTTTATGATGAGAATATTAATTATTTATTGCCTGAAATATTATCAGGCATGCCTGCCGTCAAAAAATACTCGAATATTAATTTACTATGGTTCAGCGTATTTGCTTTAAGCGTTGCGAGACAGAGAAGTTTAATCGTCTGCAATGCCGGTTCTTTTTTTAGTTTTTCGCAGCTTGAAGAGATTTTCTTAAAACAAAATCAATTTTATGGCGGCATAGTAATATGCCTGCTTAATAGAAGCGGCTATAATAATTTTTCTACTGAAATTGAAAAAGAATTTCCTATTTTTAATTATTCTAAACTTGATGAATTTATTGATTTAATCCCCTCTAAATTTCAACTGTCTGAAAAATTAAAGCTTCCCGTGATAATTTATCTTAATAATTCTGTATTGTCTGAATATAAAATATGCGACGGGAATAAATTTGCAGAAAGGACTGAAGCAAAAACTATTCTTAAAGCAACCGACAATTTAGAACCCGGTAAAAATCAATTCATCTTGCCGGCTAACTATGAAGGTTTCAAAAATTACAATGATTCTATTGAAGTTATGCTGAATGAAAAATCAGACAATTTAATTTTATGCGACTCTAAGGCTTTTCCTCAGATAATAGAAAAATTTAACGAAGATAATATAATCTATTTCAAATTATTAAATCCGCCGGACGTGGAAAGACTTCAAGGCATATTCGATAATATTCCGGAGAAATTATTTAAACAGATTATAATTTATGATAGTTACAACCTATTATCAAAACCCTTATATTCTTTTTTTAAGAATAATAATAAAATTAAATTTAGTAAATTGACTTTAATAAATAATTCCGCTGATGAAAATACTGGCTGCTTTTATCTGGAAAATTTCACTCCGACGGATGTTCATATGAGTCCATCTTTTTGTATAGGGTGTAACCTTTTTGCCTTTTTACTGAAGATAAATAAAATTGACAACAAAGATACTATCTTGATAGGCGATACAAATTGTTTTTCGCTTATATCGTCAAGTCCTTTAAAATTTTCATTTCCCGATTTATTTTTGATAAAAGAACCTGTTTATTTTATTTTAAACTTGGATACTAAAAATTTAAACAAAAAAATCTATCTTTTTATCTCTTATTCTAATTTTTTGAACAATATTAACTTAATTATTGATAAGATAAATAATCTTGCTCCTAAGGAAACAATTTATTTTGTTGTTTATGATTCAATTTTTGATTATAGCAACAATTCTATAAAAATTAATTATGATTTGCCACAGATAAAAAATATTAAAACGGAAATACTAAAAAATAGCCTAACTCTTAATGATTTTAAAATAAAATATAAAACTAACCTTATTTTTATTGAAGATAGATGTATAGAAAAGTCTAACGGGACAAAGAATTATAACTTTTATAAATATTTAAAAATTAATAACGATATTTGTTTAAAATTTGAATGCAAACTATGCTTCCAAATTAGCGGATGTCCGGCTATTAAAATAGAAGAAACAAATAATTTTGTTATTGACCCTGTTATATGCACGCATTGTAAATTATGTATTGCAATATGTCCTCATAATGCAATAAAAATGCAAAAAAGAAGAAAAATAAAAATTAAAGAAAGCATTGAAAATAAAATCAATCTTAAAAAAATTAAAAAAAATAAAATTACTTAGTTTTACTTATATTTGTAAGACATTGTTAATTATTAAATGAAATTATAAATAAATTTTTTTTAAACTTAAGTTTATTTTACAAAGGATTAGCAAAATAGATGGAAAACATAAATTTTAATTTTGTTATTAACGGAGCTGACATCGAAGAAATAAAACTTTTAAGTCAGATATTGTATTTATCATTATTAAATGAGAATTACAGTACATCGATAGCCATAAAATCGTCGTCAAATATTTCTAATTACAATTTTTCTTTCAGCCTGATAAAAATTGGCAACACCCGCTCCGCCGTATGCGCAAAAAATATAAATGCATTAGTCAGCTTAGATTACCAGTCTGTAATGAACTATTTAGAATTTTTTGACGACAGCACGGTAATATTAGTTAATTATTCTAAATTTAATATATGCAACTATTTTCTTTCGGACAATGACACTATTGACAACAATATAAAACAAAAAACGACTAATTTACTTAAAATTCCGGTAGAAAAAATTGCAAATATTGATTTGATGGGTAAAAATAAGGTAAGTCCAAATATCTCTTTGCTGGGTGCATTATCTGCTAAATCTGGAATAATTGATTTAAATAATATTACGTCTGTTTTAGCTTCTATGGCTAAAAACGATGCTGAAAAAAAGAACTACATAAACACTTTAATTGCAGGTTACGATTTTGCCAATTCTTAACAAAAAGCCATCAATTTGAAGTTTTATTTCTGCAATTATTGCATAGACCGAAAAATTCAACATTGTATCCGGTAATATCATATTCTTTTTTTAATTTAGGATTAATATAAATTTCAGTCATATCATCGTTAGAATCGTCATAAACCTGCAAATCAATTATTTCTTTGCAATTTCTGCAAATTACGTGCGCGTGAGGAGACACATCGCCGTCATATCTGACGGCACTTTGAAAAGATTTAATCTCGCGGACTTCGTTTATTTCCAAAAGCATTGCAATATTTTTATATACAGTGTTCAATGAAATCATCGGATAAATAGATTTTACCCTTGAATAAACATCAACCGCCGAAGGATGATTTTTTGACTCCGCAAGTACCTTGATAATTTCATATCTTTGAGGGGTGAGGCTATAACCATGTTTTTTTACTTTATTTAATATTTGGTCTAATCTGCTATTATTAACCATTTTATTTATTACTCTTTATAATGAATTAAATTAAATTATACTTTATATTTAATAATTAATATTAATTATTAAATAGGAACTGATTAATATTCTTACATTAAAATTTTATTTAAACATAAGCTATTTATAAACTATTGCAGTCAAACAAGATGTAAAACTACGTTCTGCAAGTTAAATTTATATTATAATAATCATTATTATATAATTTATAAAATTAAATGTCAAATAAAATCATTAATTTTACAATAGATATTCCTGCATTATTATTTTTAAAGTGGGAGTAATTATTTTTAAAGTTAGAGCTTATATGAAGCATTTATTGTTTTTATTTAAGCTGTCGTAAAAAGCTTCAAGTCTGGTAACATACCCTGCGTCTGCATTATGTTCGTCTATTTCAATTTCTAAATAAGGTTTATCTTTCATATAATCGGCAAAAAAAGTTTTGATAAACGAGTCTGGGCCGCAGCTGTAGCTGGTTAAATATACCGCATTTAGTTTAGGATTGTCTTTTATTATCTTCGCTGCCGACAATATTTTATGTCCGGCGTGCCAAAACATATTATCGTGTTCCGAAAATATAGATACTTCATTATAATCAAGAAAATCCATCGGCATCACGGTCATGCCTAATGACGTAATCTTATCGGGGATTGCAAGATTAATTCCATCATCCCCCGTATTATAAGGTCTGCCGATCAAAACTGTTACATCGTCGTATTTCTCAAGAATCTCCCTGCCTTTATTTTTAAGTGCATTGAAAAAATCAGCCTGTTTAGCTAATGCGTTATCTAATGCCTTAACAATTTTTTTCTTTGAAGTTTTAAACTTTTTTAAATAATATGTTAAACTGCTAATGGTTATGTCTATATCCTGCTTATTATTATTTAGTCTAATTTCCGGCGTGATAAGATATATCCCGTTAAAATCGACAAGCGATTTAGTCGAAAAAGGAACGCCTTGTATATAAGGACACTGCGCTGTGTTAGTTTGGAGTATATGATTTTTTTCTCTGTTTATCAACGCAGGCAGAAATATTGCATTCACCTTCTTGTCGATAAGATTTTTTGAGTGTCCCAGAAGTACTTTAACCGGAAGACACGTATCCGTTATAGACAGCATATTTGAACTGCTTATTATAGATTTATTTGTTTCATCGGATAGCACTACAGTAAAACCGAGTTCCGTAAATAAGCTGTTGTAAAGCGGAAACAGGTCATATGTTTCCAAGCATAAAGGTATACCTATGCGCGGCTTAGAGAAATCATTTTCGTTTTTTTGCTTATCATATTTCTCAAATAATAAATTTTTTCTCTCAATAAAAAAATTATTGCCTTTTTTAATCTTATTTTTCTCTATTTCAAATATATCGCACCTTGCCCCATAATAATGCGGCGGTTCTTTCTCAACAGAAACTTTATTAACCTCGCATAGATTCGGACATTTTTTGCATTCAAAAGATTCTTGTTCATATTTTCTGTTTCTTAAATCAAATCCTACAAATTTTGATTTTCCCTCCGTTCTGTAAGACAGTAATGCACTCCCTATAGCTCCCGTCACTTCATTGTGTTTCGGCACAATAATCTTTTTATTTAACAAAGTTTCAAAAGCGCTGACTACCGCCTTATTTAATGCAACTCCGCCTTGAAAGAGTATATGTTCTCCTACCGGCTTCCCCAACACTACTTTATTTAAGTAGTTTTCAACAATAGAGTAGCTTAGTCCTGCCAGAAGCTGGTCCTTTGAAGCCCCTTTTTGCTGATGCGATACAAGATCGGATTCCATAAAAACAGTGCATCTTTCTCCAAGGCTGCATGGGCTTTCGGCCCTAAACGCCGATTCGGAAAATTCTTTTATTATATCGATATGCAATTTATCGGCCTGTTCCTCAAGAAAGGAACCCGTCCCTGCGGCGCATGCCTTATTCATTTCAAAATCTATTACTACGCCGTTATTAATTCTTATATATTTTGAATCTTGTCCGCCTATTTCAAAAACTGTATCAACTTTATCATCTATAAATACCGATGCTTCCGCCTGTGCAGTTATTTCATTTTTAACGACATCGGCGCCTATAAAATCGGCAATTAAATATCTTCCCGAGCCGGTTGTGCATACTCCTTTGACTTCTGGAATTATATGATAAGCGGTAAGTTCGCAATAAATTTCAAATAATGTTTCCATTACGACTTTAATAGGCTCACCGTTCGTTTTTTTATATTTTTTAATTATAAGCTCTTTATTGTCATCCAATAATACTATATTAGTAGAGACGGAACCTGTATCTACGCCTATATATACAGGGACTGTCAGTTTAGCATATTTAGTTAAATTTCTGTTTTGATCAAAACTACAATTAGATTCTTCTTCTATCGGCAGTTTATTAAGATTAGGATGGGATTTTCCGGTTAATCTGCTCTCGGTTAGAAATTTTTCTAATTTATCTAATCCGTCAAATTTAAAACAATTATTGCCGTCTTTTTCGACTTCATTTTTTGAGATTAGAGCAATTCCTATTGCCGCCATTACGGTATGATGTTCCGGAATAATCAATTCTCCGCTCTTTAAACCTAATACGTCTTCAAACGCACGTATCATACCCTTATTGTATGCAACCCCGCCTTGGAAAATTACCGGTTTTTTTATTTTTTTGCCTTTAGCAACAACACCCATAAAATTTCGCGCAACGGCATAGCATAAACCTGCGACTATATCCTGTATAGGGGTAGAAATTTGCTGCAAATGAATCATATCTGATTTAGCAAATACCGTACAT
The DNA here is from genome assembly GCA_021822625.1 of bacterium. Taxonomy (GTDB): domain Bacteria; phylum SZUA-79; class SZUA-79; order Acidulodesulfobacterales; family Acidulodesulfobacteraceae; genus Acididesulfobacter. The sequence goes on from JAKAQK010000008.1 coordinate 19,840, forward strand.
CTACCGGCTATTTTTGCGGGATTTTCTGATGAAACGGCCAATCTGCCAAAATCTTTTTCTATATCTATATTAAGTCTGTCAGCCTGCTGGTCTAAAAATGAGCCTGTGCCGGCGGCGCATAAATCATTTAATCCAAAATCATCTAAGTAAATATCACCGGTTTTTTCATTTTTATTTAATAATATAAATTTTGAATCCTGCCCGCCCATTTCTATTACTGTTTTTACATCTGGATAAAAATATTTAACGGCTTCAGTCTGTGCAACAAGTTCGTTTATATTGGGTATATTTAATATATCGCCGAGAGTTTTAGAACCGGAACCTGTAACCCCCATTGAATAAAAATTTTCAACGGGAAATTCGCTAAAAGTATCTTTTAAAACATTATAGGCTGTTTTAAGGGATTCTCCGTTTGACCTTGTATATGTTTTGGCAACTACATTTAATTTTTCATCTAATATCGCAGTTTTAACAGTCGTTGAACCTATATCTATACCTAAAAAAAGCTTATTCGTTTTATTCATAGTTAAATCCTTTTCCATTTTTCATATTCGCCGAAGGATTCTTTTTTCCATATAGGCACTGTTTCTTTTATATTGTCTATCAAAAATTTTGAAGCCGTATATGAAGAATCTCTGTGGGGGCTGGAAACTGCAATGGAAATTGAAATTTCGCCTATTTCTATCTTCCCCGTTCTATGAATAACGGCAATCTTATTTAAATCATATTTTTCAAAAGCGGCTCTTATAAGTTTATCTATTTCTTTAATAGCCATTTCTTCATATGCTTCATAATAAAGAAACTTAACGGGCGTTCCGTCCTCATTGTCTCTAACGGTTCCATTAAACAAAAGCGTTGAACCTGAAGCTGCATCATTCACAAAATTCAGAGCTATATTTACATCAATGGGTATTTTAACTATATCTATATAATAAAAATTATTATCGATAGCCATTATTTTAATTCCTTTTTATTTTAATCCGCCGCTGACCGGCATTATGATTGTAACTTCATCATTATTATTTAAAACGGGGTTGCAATCTTGATACTCCATATTTACTGCAAATTTAGAAATAAGGAGTAAATGACTTATCTGAGGGTAATGGGTCGTGAGATAATTTTTTAAATCTTCTAACGTATCGCCTTCCTTAAAATTTAAATCTAACTCGCTTGTTCCTATTAAATCTTTAAACGCCGCAAATAGCCTTAATTTAATTTGCATTTTTATATTATTTTTATATTATTATGTTATTAAAATTACACGCAGTTATTTAGTGATTTCATAGTATATATGTCCTATTTCTTTAATTATTATCTTTTCCATTGCCAATTTAACGGCATTTAGAGAGCCCGGGATAGAGAAAATAATTTTTTTATTATAAATGCCGCAAGATGCCCTTGACATAATTGACGCAGAACCGATTTCTTCAAAGCTTAAATATCTAAATAATTCTCCAAATCCGTATATCTCTTTATCGTAAAGTTCGCTCACAGACTCATATGTATAATCTCTTTGCGAAATACCCGTACCGCCGTTGATTATAACAGCGTTTAAATCTGCATGAAAATTTTCAGCGCATATATTAACTAATTCTTTCTGTAGTAAATCTTTATCGTCTTTTAATATTTTATAACCTATTATACCGTGATTATTTTTAGTTAAGTAATTTTTCAGATAAATTCCGCTTTCATCTGTTTCTGTATTCCTCGTATCGCTTAATGTTATAACAAATATATTTAAAGATTTTTTTGCGTTGCTTTCTGATTTATGTTCTAAATGTCCCATAATATATGAAATTTTAAACTATATTTTTTTTATTGTCAAATAAAACAATTGATTGATAAATTATATTATATAATAAGATTTATTAAAAAGCTATACTTCCTTTAAGTTATTAACCGATTCTATTTTTAATCTAATTTTAATCTAATTTTTAGTTACAACATCAAAAGCGAACTGCATCGCCCTTTCTGTTGGAACTTCTCGGCAATGTTTGTTAAATTTATTATCAAAAAAAATGCCGAACACAGAGTAATTACTTTTCACTCTGCTTTTCGGCATTTTTTAATTTATTAATTTTTGGCTTAATATATTTTTCTTTATTAATTAAAATTAATTAATACATTCCGCCCATGCCGCCCATACCTTGAGGCATTCCGGCCGGCATTCCGCCTTTATCTTTGTCTTCAGGTTTATCGGCTATCATTGCTTCCGTAGTTAGCATTAAAGAAGACACGCTTGCGGCATTCTGCAGAGCTGTTCTTTCAACTTTAGTCGGGTCAATAATACCTGCAACAATTAAATCTTCATACTTGTCTGCCGATGCATTATATCCGAAAGAACCTGCATTATTCAACACTTTGTCGATTACTATAGAAGCCTCCACTCCGGCGTTTTCAGAAATCATTCTCAACGGTTCCTGAACGGCTCTTTTGATTATTTTAATACCTGCGTCTTCATCGGCGTTAGCGCCTGCAAGTTTATCTAAAGCTTTTGATGCTCTTAATAAAGCTACGCCGCCGCCGGGAACGATACCCTCTTCAACAGCTGCTCTTGTTGCATGAAGAGCGTCTTCGACCCTGGCTTTCTTTTCTTTCATTTCAGTCTCGGTAGCAGCTCCGACATTAATTACTGCAACGCCGCCTATTAATTTGGCAAGCCTTTCTTGCAGCTTCTCTTTATCGTAATCTGAGCTTGATTCTTCTATCTGAGCTCTGATTTGTTTGACTCTTTTCTCAATGCCTTCTTTGCTGCCTGCACCGTCAATTATGGTAGAATTATCTTTGTCAACGGTAACTCTTTTTGCTTTTCCAAGATCCTGAAGGGTAATTGATTCTAATTTAATGCCTAAATCTTCGGAAATAACCTGTCCGCCTGTCAGAATAGCTATGTCTTCTAGCATTGCTTTCCTTCTGTCGCCAAATCCCGGCGCTTTAACGGCACAACAGTTTAACGTACCTCTTAATTTATTTACTACTAACGTAGCAAGCGCTTCCCCTTCAACTTCTTCTGCTAAAATTATAAAAGGTTTGCCCGATTTGGCAATCTGTTCCAAAATTGGAAGAAGGTCTTTCATTGCAGAAATTTTCTTTTCGTGAATGAGTATATACGGGTCATCAAGCACGCATTCCATTCTTTCGGAATCTGTCACGAAATAAGGGGATAAATAACCTCTGTCAAACTGCATCCCCTCAACTACTTCTAAAGTAGTTTCCATGCTTTTAGCTTCTTCAACCGTTATAACGCCTTCTTTGCCTACTTTATCCATAGCTTCGGCAATAATGTTACCGATTGTCTCGTCGTTATTTGCGGAAATTGTTCCGACCTGTGCAATTTCTTTCTGATTTGCAATCGGTTTAGATATAACCTTCAATTCTTCTACTATGACGCCTACTGCCTTATCAATGCCTCTCTTAATTGCTATTGGACTAGCTCCTGCAGCAACAAGTTTTATGCCTTCGCGAAATATTGCCTGCGCAAGCACTGTTGCGGTCGTAGTACCGTCTCCAGCGGTATCGGAAGTTTTAGATGCAACTTCTTTAACCATTTGAGCGCCCATATTTGCAAATTTATCGGCTAACTCAATTTCTTTTGCAACGGTAACGCCGTCTTTTGTTATATTTGGCGAACCAAATGATTTTTCGATGACTACGTTTCTTCCTTTTGGTCCAAGAGTCACCTTGACTGCATCTGCAAGCGTATTAACGCCTTCCAAAATTAAAGACCTTGCTTCTTGAGAAAATTTTATATCTTTTGCCATAATTCTTCTAACCCTCCAAATTTAAATTTCATTTATAAATATTGACATTGCCGTAAACTTTTTTTACATTATAAATAATGCGCAAAATGCACAGTTTTATAAAGTACGGCTTTTTACTCATTTATTATTTTATTATTTGCTTTTATTGCTAAGCAAGTATTGCCAAGAAGATATCGTTGCTTACTTTTCGATAATAGCTAAAACATCATCTTCTTTCATGATAAGATATTCTTTGTCGTCTACTTTAATTTCATTACCTGAATATTTTGCAAATAAAACTAAATCGCCCTCTTTAATTTCAAGAGGTATTTTTTTTCCGTCTTCGGATGTTCTTCCGTTACCTACGGCAATAACTTTGCCCTGCATAGGTTTCTCTTTTGCAGCATCCGGTATAAACAAGCCGCTTTTAGTTTTTTCTTCTTCTTGAAGCCTTTCAACAAGTATTCTGTCCTGTAAAGGTTTAACTTTCATAAATGTTCTCTCCTTAATTATTTAAATTGGTTATCTTACTAAAATTATCATAAAAGGTATTATCTATTTCTTCTTTTTCGCTACAACGTTTCTTTGAAAATATCATGCTAAAAAATATTTTGCGTAGTATATAATTTAATTTCAACTATAACATTTTTCTTCATAAATGTTTACATGATACGCTCTGCTTTGCTATATAAATATTAGTATTCTTAATTTGTTGAGCATACCAGAATCATTATATTTTAGCACTTAAATATATTGAGTGCTAACTTTTCTAAATATACACTCACTTTTTTGAAAACACAATCATATAAATTTGCATAATATTGCCATAAAATAGGCTAATATATCTGAATATAAGAATATATTACGTTTTTTTTAAGTTTTTCTTAATCTTTCAATTTATTATTAATTTATCATTTTAAAATTGTTTTTTGAACTTTATGAAATCATTCTTTTTTTTATAAAATAAACCGAAAGATAAAAAAATATAAGGGTAAAAATTATAATAATTAATAAATCTATCAGTAACGGCAGTAAATTAAACTGCCCCAAAAATAACGCTCTGGTAATTTGTACCGTATAATATAAAGGCATTATATAAACAATGTGTCTAATTATAGCAGGCAGCGCCGAAACCGGATAAAAAACACCCGAAAATAGAAACATAGTAGAAATTGCCACCGTAAAATAATACGAAAAAAAATCGTAAGACGGAGCAAACGACGTTATAAATAAAGATAAGGATGCAAATAACAATCCGTTTAAAATAATAACAATTGGTATTAGCAGGATGAAAACGGAAATATACGGTCTGAAAAAAATTAACGATATTAATAATACTGCCACACCGCTCATAAACGCTTTTACCGACGACCATAAAACTTCTCCAGCCACAATTTCTTCAATACTTACCGGAGTGACTAATATTGCATCAAATATACCTTTCGTAGTCATTCTTGTATACGAACCAAACGTACCTTCAAAAGAAGCTGCATACATTGAAGAAGAGGATATTATTCCGGGGATAATGTACAAAAGATATGGCGTGCCGTTTATATTATGTATAAATTTTCCTATGCCAAGTCCTAAAGCAGCGAGAAAAAGCAGCGGCTCAAGAATATCCCCAATGATACTGGGTTTGTAAAATCTGAGCCAGACTCTGAAATTTCTATAAAAAACCGCATAGGATCTAAGACTTATATTGCTATTTATTTCATTAATTACTTTTAAAATTTTCATTTTTAACTATATCCATAAAAATTTCCTCTAATGACTTCAATCTTTTATTATTATATTCATCGCTGTATGGATACTCTTTTTTATATGCCGCATTATCCGATGCGCCCTGTATATTTTCATTATTATTTTTATTTAGAATATAGTCCATAGACCCGTTCAAAACTATTTCTCCATGGTTTAGCAATATGACATTTTTAAATAATTTCTCTGCTTCGTCCATATAATGCGTTGACATTAATATCGTAATACCGCTCTTGTTTAACAATTTCAATTTATTCCATATATTTAGTCTATACTCAGGATCCAGCCCAATTGTAGGTTCATCGAGTATTATAATATCAGGACTATTAATTAAAGCTCGCGCTAAAAGCAATCTTCTTCTGTAGCCTCCCGATAAATTAATAACTTTAGAATTTTTCTTTTCGGCAATACTAAAAAAATCAAGCAATTCTGAAGCTCGTCTAAAAGATTCTTTTTTATTAATTCCAAAATACATAGAATATATTATTAAATTTTCAAAAACACTTAAATCTTCATCAAGATTATCATCCTGCGGAACGACACCCAATCTGGCTCTAATTTTTTTTGCATCATTCATAGGGCTTAAACCGAGTATATCGATACTGCCGGCCGACGGAATCGCGACGGAATATAGAATTTTCAAAATTGTAGTTTTTCCGGCTCCATTTGGACCTATTATGCCAAAAAAATCTCCTCTTTTAATCTTGAATGAGATATTATTAAGGGCTGAAAAATCATTGTAAAACTTGGTTAAATTTTCAACTGAAATAGCGTAATCGTTCATAATTATGATAGCAGAAAGCGTCAAATGCTTAAAGACGCGGAAGAGTTATACCCGTTTGCGATTGATATTTGCCTTTTTTGTCTTTATATGAAACTCTGGGCGATTCTCCTTCAAAAAATAGCACTTGAGCGAGACCCTCATTGGCATATATCTTAGCGGGTAACGGGGTTGTATTTGAAATTTCAAGAGTAACGTATCCTTCCCATTCGGGTTCAAAAGGAGTAACGTTCACTATTATGCCGCATCTGGCGTAAGTAGATTTGCCGAGACAAATAGTGACTACGTTTCTTGGAATTTTAAAATATTCAACTGACCTTCCAAGAGCAAAGGAATTTGGAGGCACAATGCATTCTTCGGTGGTTATGTCAACAAATGACTTTGTATCAAAATTTTTAGGGTCAACTATCGTAGTATTAATATTGGTAAAAATTTTGAATTCGTTAGATATCCGCAAATCATATCCAAATGATGAAACGCCGTAAGATATAACACCGTTTCTAACCTGTGCATTTTCAAATGGCGTTATCATAGCATACTCTTTAGCCATTTTTTCAATCCAGATATCGTTCTTAATCATTATAAAAATAACCGCCGATTTAAATTTGTAAAAATCTTAAATTGTATAACTTAACTTTGCTTAACTTAAATTAAATTTCAAGATAGTATCGATAATTTCGTCAGGGTCATCCTTTATCTGTAAAATATCAATATCCGAAAGCGAAATATAGCCTTTTTTAAGGGTATTGCTTTTAATCCAATCTATAAGTCCGCTCCAGTAATCGGAACCGTACAATATGACAGGGAAAGGCTTCGTTTTATTGGTTTGAATTAATTCTGCCGTTTCAAAAAGTTCATCTAATGTGCCAAATCCGCCAGGCATCATTATATAAGCTGAAGCATACCTGACGAGCATGACCTTTCTCACAAAAAAATAACGGAATTCAAGTGTAAAATCAGCGTATTTATTGATATTCTGTTCCTTAGGAAGTTTAATGTTAAGTCCTACCGAGTTAACCTGAAGGTCAAACTCATCTTTAGCCTCCCTGCACCCCCTGTTTGCAGCCTCCATTACCCCCGGGCCGCCGCCGGATATTATGGAGAAACCTTTCAACGCTAAGCCTTTGGCGATTTCTTTTGTATTTTTGTATACATCGCTATTTTCATCAACTCTGGCGCTTCCATAAATAGTAACGGCTGGACAAACCGAAGGAAGAACATCGAATCCGTCTACAAATTCGCCCATGATTCTGAATAACCGCCATGGTTCGCCTTTATTCAGCGCATTAAGTTCATAATCATAATTTTTAGAATTTTCTTTTGTTATAGCCATAGATACCCTTTTTATTATGTATTATGATTAAATTATATTATCTATTTATCTATTTATATATATTATCTATTTATCTATACATACATCGCATCCTCATACCATTTTTATTTTATGCGGATATAAGACATAAAAAATACACGCAGCGTATAAGTATAAGTTCACGGGAATAATTTATATATACGCCTAAAACTAACACGCAGATATCAAACAATATAATAAATATAACAGGCAGCTGCCTGCAAAAAGAGGTCTTACGCTGCCATTGTGAAGAACAGCTGCAATAATCTGATTAATTTAATTTTGTCTTCGTTGCAATAATAATATAAAAATATTTTAAATATTATTAATTAATCGAATATGTCTAAAATTAGCAGGAATTAATACAAAATTAATTAAAATTTAAAATCAGTTTTGTCCGGATGAATTTTTTTTGCTTTTGCTTCGAGCTGCTCCTTGGTTTCTTTATGGTTATCATCAGGAATACAGCAGTCAACAGGGCATACTGAAGCACACTGAGGAGAATCATAAAAACCGTGACATTCAGAACAAAGATCAGGAGATATAACATAAATATCCCCTTCCGTTATTGCGTCATTTGGACATTCTGGAACACAAACACCGCATGCGATACATTCATCAGTGATAATTATAGCCATTTAAAACCTCCATAATAATTTTAAATTTAAGTTTTGTTTTTAAAAAACAATGCAATGCAAAATTCAAGCCGAACATTTGATACTTAATTATAGCAAATAATTTTATCGAATTAAATAAAAAAAAGTAAATAAAAATACATCAAGCATAATGATACTAATATGCAAGCAGATCTAAAATGTATTATGAATGTCCTTTTAATTTTTTAACTTATTTTACTTCCTATGCCCTTAAATGCTTTAATTCCTAAAAACTTGCAATTTGGACCCAATTCTTCTTCTATCTGTAAAAGTCTGTTATATTTGCACACCCTTTCGGTTCTGGCAGGAGCTCCTGTTTTAATTAGTCCTGAATTAACTGCAACGGATAAATCCGCTATAGTGGTATCCTCAGTCTCTCCTGACCTGTGAGAAATAAGCGCAGTCATATTATTTTTCTGAGTTAATTGGATGGCATCCATTGTTTCAGACAGCGTTCCTATTTGGTTAAGCTTTATTAAAACCGAGTTTATGGCATGCGCATCAATTGCTTTAGTTATACGCGAGATATTTGTAACGGTCAAATCATCGCCGACTATTTGTATTTTATCTCCGAGTTCCTTCATCAGCATACTAAAGCCGTTAAAATCATCCTGCGCCAAACCATCTTCAATTGATATTATCGGAAATTTTTCAACGAAACCGGCATACATATCTACCATTTCGGAAGAATCCAGAACGGTTTCCCTGCCAGCTTCCTTGAGAATATATTTACCGTTAGAATAAAATTCGCTAGACGCGGGGTCTAAGGCTATAAATATATCTTTTCCGGGGGTATAATGAGCTTTTTCTATAGCCTCCATTATAAGAAGTATAGCTTCTGCATTATTTTGCAATTCCGGGGCAAATCCGCCTTCATCGCCGACACTGGTGGGCATTTTTCTTTCATCTAAAACCTTCTTTAGTTTTTGATAAACTTCGGCACCCATGCGAAGAGCTTCGTCAAAATATTTTGCTCCTGCGGGAACTATCATAAATTCCTGAAAATCAAGCAAATTATTAGCATGTTTTCCGCCGTTTATTACATTCATCATAGGAACCGGCAAGATATGAGCATTTACACCGCCTATATACTTGTATAAAGGTATTTCTAATTCTTGGGCGGAAGCAATTGCGACGGCAAGAGAAACGCCGAGTATAGCATTGGCTCCGAGATTTGATTTATTTGGCGTACCGTCAAGATTTATCATTATATCGTCTACTAGTCTTTGATTATAGCTGTCTATGCCTGATAACGATTTAGATATTATATCGTTAACGTTTTCTACGGCAGAATGCACCGATTTGCCAAAATATGAAGAATTATCGTTGTCTCGTTTTTCACAAGCTTCATATTCTCCGGTAGATGCGCCTGACGGCACACACGATATACCGGATATTCCGCTCTCTAAAGAAACTTTTACGCTGATTGTAGGATTGCCTCTGGAATCTAAGATTTGTCTTGCTTTAATTTCTGCAATTTCGCTCATAGTTATCACCTCTTTTTTAATATTTGTCTTATTTTATTTTTATCTTATTTAGTATTTATCGTATTTTTTTATTTTTATCTTATTTAAGTATTTGCCGTATTTCATTTTCATTTTTATCTTATTTTAGTATTTTTTATTTTATTTTATTTATCTCGGTTATGGCCTTTTTGATTAATAATTCAGTTTCCTTTTTATCGCTAGATTCTGCGTAAATTCTTAAAACAGGCTCCGTTCCGGAAGGTCTTATCAGAAGCCATGAATTATCGGTATATTCAAATTTATAACCGTCAATAAGATTAATTGCGGCAATTTTTTCTTTAAATGGTATATTAAAGCTATTATTTTTTAGTATTCCTATTAATTTTTCTTTAATATTATTGTCGATATGGATATCCAATCTTTTATATTCTAACGGATATTCTTTATCATAAATATCATTTAGTAATTCATTTAAATTTTTTTCACGTACCAGCATAATTTTTAAGAGCATTAAAGAATTAAAAACTCCGTCTCTTTCCGGTATATGAAACTTAATTCCTATACCTCCCGATTCCTCGCCACCTATAAGAATATTATTTTTCGGGTTTATCATAAGATTAGCTATGTTTTTAAATCCGATAGGCACTTCATGTAATTTGATTTTATATTTATTGCATAAATAATCAATAGTTTTTGATACGGACACTGTTTTTACGACTTCCCCTTTAAATCCTTCTTCTAATAAATAGTTTAATAATATAGAAAATATTTTATGAGAATCTATGAAATTTCCTTGATAATCAACGGCGCCTATCCTATCTGCATCCCCGTCCGTTGCAAAACCCACTGCAAATTTATTTTTTGCGCCTGCCTTTTTTACTGCTGCCGAAAGTTTTTTTAAATTTAATTCTATAGGTTCAGGATTAATTCCGGGAAAATTCGGATTAATTGAATTATTGATAGTTCTATGCCGTACAAAATATTTTTTCAGTACTGCGGATATATAACCGATACCAGCTCCGTACATAGGGTCTATAACAATATCTATATTTTTTAAAATAGAACTATTTACACTGTCTAAGTCTATTATTTTTATGATATGGTCTAAATATTTTTTTTTAAAATCAACTCTTATTAATTTTCCTGGGTTAATATTATCGCCAAAATAGGTATTAAGCGATAATTCTTTATTTAATAAAATATCATTGGCTATCCCTTCAATTTTTTTAACGTCAGATTCCAGCATTGAACCGCCGTAATTATTTTTAAACTTAATGCCGTTATACATAAATGCATTGTGACTGGCAGTAATCATAATACCGCATTCACATAAATTATTTTTTACTGAATAAGATAATACGGGGGAAGGACAAAAAAAATCGGACAGCAAAACGTTAAACCCCATTTTCATAAGGTTATTAGCGCATGATAGAGCAAATTCTTCAGATAAAAAACGGGTATCGTAACCTATCGCAATAGACTGAATATTGTTAATATTGCTAGATGCTGCGGCTGGAGCATTATTGTTATCGGTACTATATAATGAAATGTCTTGCGCGCTACTTATATCATTCCTATTATTTATACTACCGCTGCTTCTTTTTTCTGCGGCGCTGCGGCTATTACTTTCGGAATCGATAGTTGACTTATTTTTTTTCAGTAAATATAATCCTAAAGCTGCAGAAATAATATTTATTTTATCAAAATCAAAATTCTCGGCTATAATACCTCTAAAACCGTCAGTACCAAAATTGATTTTAATGTGATTATTATCTTTTTTTATGATATTAGAGATATTAGAAAATTTCAAATTATCCATCATTATTTATAAAATTATTTTATCTTATTATCATAATTTTATATAAAAAAATCAAGATTTTTTTTGTTTAGTTGTTATTGCGCTGTTATAGCGTGCCATAAAAAAGCCAAGCCGCTAGTATATTGCAACCTGCTTGATGCTGTATAACATAAAATGGGCATTAAGGAAATTTATCAATATTTCTCAGAAACCATCCCTTCATTTATAGGTATAAACATCTTTGCAACAAATATGCATTTGGTAAAGGAAATAGTGGAAAAATGTCAATGTAGATTCCAAAAGTTATTGATACTATTTAAAATTATTTTTTTTGATTTTATCATATTTTTTAAAAATATAAATTACAAAATTTAATGAAACTATACCACAATATAATGAAAATAACTTGACAAATACAAAAGTAAATGATACTATATTGACAAAGCTAAAATTTAATTAATTTTAAATAGGATAATTAAAATGGCTTTAGTCAGAAAAATCCCCGTTCAAACAAGATCCGTCGCCGGATACTTTTACAGCGTCAAGAATAAAAGAAATATCGATTTCGAATCACAGCTCGAAAAGAAATTTTATCTTATGTTCGAATTCGACGACGAAATAGAAAGCTATCAGGAACAGCCCGTTAAAGTCGAAACTTTGCTTAACGGCAGAAAAATAACGTATATTCCAGACTGCTTGATTTACTTTAA
>JAKAQK010000108.1 GCA_021822625.1 bacterium
ACCTTATTATGCAGTTTTCCGACAAGAAATCGCTTTCTATAAGAGACATGGCCGAGCGCATAAAGGGCGGAAAGGGGAGGCTGTCGAAGTCGGAAGCTATGATTTTAATGTTATGGGCGATAAAATCAAAATTAGTCAAACTAGAAGGGCTGTAATCCGGCGATGAAAAATATAATCATACTGAATCTTACCCGCATGGGCGACCTTATACAGTCCACCGCACTTTTTAAAAAAATTAAATCAACCTATCCGGAAAGCCATGTCAAACTTATAATTTCTAACGAGTTTGCAGAAATTGCGCCGTTCCTGCCGTATGTAGATGAGATTAAACCAATAGATTTTACGGGGCTATCTGAGCTCTTAAAAGCAAACAATTTCGAATTTAATTCTGAAGTTTTAAGAGCCTTAAACGCTATGTTCGACGGTATTTTAAACGTAAATTACGACCTGGCCGTAAATCTTTCACACGACGAATTCAGCGTATATTTCCTTTATATGTTAAATGCGTTAAAAAATATAGGCATATCGGTAACCCGCGAAGGAACCGTGGTCTCTAACGACGAAATGATTGCCTATATATTTTCTGCGGTTAAAAACAGAAAAGTAAGCGTTTTAAACCTCGTAGATATTTACGAAAGAACATTAAGGATAAAGCGAGGCGGAAATAAAATACACGTAAACAGCATATATTTAGATATTAAAAAAGTGGATGGAGAACATAAAGAGCTTGAAGTTTTGAAAAAATACGGCATAGAAGGAAACGATACGGTCATTTCTTTCGCTATAGGAGCATCCACGGAACTTAAAAAATGGCGTTACGATTATTTTGTCGAACTGGCTAAGATGCTTTTATCCGGCAATCCAAAAATTAAAATTGTTTTGCTTGGAGCAAATTACGATATTAAGGCCGGAGGCTATATAGAAACCGCCGTCGCGGACGAAAGGCTTATAAACCTTACCGGTAAAACTTCCGTTTCAGACCTCGTTTACGTCGTCCGGCGCTCAAATCTGCTGATAACGCACGATACCGGAACAATGCATATCGGGGTTGCCGTCGGGACTAAATTAATCGTTATTTATACCGGAAACGTCGGTTTTTTGGAAACCGGACCATACGCCGAAAACAGACTGCTCGTCGTGCCCGATATAGGATGTTTTCCGTGCGATTTTAATCTTAAATGTTTAAATCCGGTATGCCGGGATTTTATTAAGCCGGAATATATTTACGATATGTCGATTATGGTTCTCGAAAAAGAAAACGGTTACGCCGAAAAACTGTCTAAATATAAAAATAGCGGCATTATTCCGTATCTGTCGAGATTCGATTCGAAAGAATTTATAGATTTTTTTCCTGCCGTAAAAATTAAGCTTAACTTTAAAGATTTGAAGCTGAAAATACTTAAATTAACGCTCGAACATTATTATGAAGGAGATTTTTGGAATATAGAGGAGAACGAAATCGAACTTTTTCTTGACTGTTTCGAGGGCATAGAATATAATCTTAGCTTAGACGCGGGCGAAGAGTTAAAGGCGGCAGAAAGCCTTATTTCTTTATGCGAAAGAGGTATGTCGGAGACGAAAAAAATGCTTAATCTGGCCATTCATGACCCTTTTAATTCTAAAAAAATAGAGGAATATACCGGCAATATAAAATCTATAGATTTTGAATTAAAATATTTATCTTCGGTTTACGACGACTTATCTTTGTTTAACCAGATTCACGTTATAAACCAGAACAGTTCCGTCAGTTACGATTTGTTCGGTCTTGCCGTCGATTCGCTTAAAAGCTATTCGAGATACAAACTTCAATTAAATATTTTTAAAAAAGTTTCGTTAATATTTTTAGATAAAATAAAAAATCAGACACAATAAAAATTCCCCTCCTTTGCAAGGAGGGGTGTCAGGCAAAGCCTGACGGGGCGGTTAAATATTATTGAAATTAAACATTATAAACCGGAGGATTTAATATGAAATTATACGTTGACGGAAATTTAACCGATTCTGCTTCAAATGCGGGCAGTATGCACGATATTTTATACGGAGTGGATATAAAACGTTTTATTCCCGAAGGCAGGGTAATTAAAAGCATAGATATAAACGGAACGCAATACGACGAGCTAATGTTGAATGCAGATAAATCAAAGGCTTTCAAGTTGGGAGACGCCGACGAGATTAGAATAACTACTATGAGCCAGCTGGAACTTTTAAACGGCTCTATTGAAGCCGCCATAGCATTTTTAAACGAGTTTAAAGCGGGCATAATAAAAACGACCGACGAGATAAGATGGGGAAACAGCACCGGAGGGTTTAAAAATTTTTCGGAATATCTTAGGGGACTTACTACGTTTATTCAGATTATGGAAAAAATATCGGAATTCTTAAAAATAGATTACGACAGCCTTGTTTATGACGGTAAAAGCGTCCAGTCTTATTTTAACGACCTCGAAAAAATTCTTGCTTCGGTTCTTTCGACTCAGGTGGAACAGGATTACGTTCTTCTTGCCGACATAGTCGAGTTCGAACTTAAGCCTAATATAGATATCTGGAGCAATATTTTGAAAGATATGAAAACTAAAATAAACGGCGTTTCCAATGCAGAAGGCAAATGACCTAAAAAAGAAGAGGATTATTGCTGTAATAGGCGTTCAGAGGAGCGGCACAAGTGCAATTACAAGAGGGCTTCAAGTTTTAGGAGTCAATCTTGGAAATTTTTATGGACATGACATAGTTAGCCCCGATAACGAAAAAGGGTTCTTTGAGGATTTAGAAATAAGCCATTTAGATGTGAACATGCTTAATTCTATTGGCTATACTTGGGATAATCCAACTTTGCCGATATTTGACGATAACACTAAGCTGGTCTTATCGGCTTTTTATCCTATTGCCGCAAATATTATTAATAGGCGATTTGAAAATACCGATTTGTTTGGCTTTAAAGACCCCCACGCAGTCAAATTATTGCCGTTTTGGAATGAAGTGTTTAAGGATGCAGGGATAGAAGTATCATATATCATTGCCTGCCGTAATCCTTTAAGCGTAATAAAATCATCGATGCATAATAGAGAAGGTTTTGACTCAGTCAAAGGATTTTATATATGGTTAGGAGCAACATTGGCTTCTTTAATTCATTCGGCAGGTTATAAACGCGTAGTCGTCGATTACGACGAGCTGATGAAAGATCCCGGAAAACAGCTAGGAAGAATAGCCGAACGTTTAAATTTAAATTTTGACGCGGATAGTCCCGAATTCATAGAATACAAAGAATCTTTTTTAAGCGAATCTCTCAGGCATACAAGTTTTGACATAAATGATCTTGCCGCAAATACGGAAGTTCCGCCTAAAGTTGTCGAACTTTATATTTTACTTAAACGCATTGCGATGGATGAAATTTCCATAGACAGTGTCGAAGCGGCGGCAAAGATTAATAAAATTTATTCATGGATTGAGGAACTCCGCTCCACGCTTTTACATATGCAGGCGCAATTCGACGCATTGCTTTATTTAAAAAAAGAGTCCGATAAAAAAGACGCAAAAATTGTGGAATTAACAAGATACTTAGCGGCTAATAAATAGATATGTCCCTAAAAGATCATTCAAACCTGTGCATAGTTTGGCACGAACATAAAATAAAAAGGAGCGACAGAGAAAAACTTAAAAACCAGAAAGGGTGCGTTTTGTGGCTTACCGGGCTCAGCGGATGCGGGAAGAGTACCATTGCTAATTTACTTGAAGAGCGTTTAAACGAAAAAGGCTATCATACATATCTTTTAGACGGGGACAATATAAGGCACGGACTTAGCAAGGGGCTGGGGTTTTCCGAGGAAGACAGGTTAGAAAACATAAAAAGAGTCGCCGAAGCCGCCAAACTTTTCGTAGATGCCGGAATTATCGTGATAGCGTCATTTATTTCGCCTTTAAAGAAGCACAGGCAGACGGCAAAGGAGATAATAGGGTCCGGCGACTTTGTCGAAATATTTATAGACACGCCTTTTCACGAATGCGTTAATAGGGATGCAAAAGGTTGGTACAAAAGGGCTCTCAATGGAGAAATAGAAAGCTACACGGGCGTCGATTCTCCCTACGAAAAGCCGGAAAAGCCGGATGTACATATAAAGGCCGGAAGTATAAACGCCGAAGAGGGGGTTAAGATAATTATCGAAATATTATCCGCAACTTATTTATTCATAAAAAATTGAATTCTATAAACTTAGAATAAATAAATTATTATGAAAAACTGTCAAGGCAATATTAAAAAAACAATATGTATAGTATCGGAAGGGATTTTCGGCTTTCCTTACGATACCGAAGCAAGTATATATTTTAGCAACTTAGCGCAGTTTTTCGCATCGTCAGGATACGATATAAGCGTCTTAATAATTATTAATAGTCTTGTTTTGGAGCATAATGATAAAATAAATATTATAAAAAATTTTTGCGGTAGTATAAATATTAAACTTTTTTATTTGTTTTCTGCAAATAAAAATGATTTTCTTTATGCTATAAAGACCGATAATTTAATAAATTCATATCAAGTTTATAATTGGCTTAAAACACAAGACGAATTTGATTTTATTTTTTTTAGCGAATACGGCGGCGTCGCTTTTTATTCTTTACTTGCAAAACATCAGGGTTTAAAATTTGAAAGAACTAAAATTATTATAAAAATCTTTCATCCGTTGAGGTGGAAACTTTTTGCAAATAAAACCAATTTTGAGTCGATTGATTATATAACCGATGATTTCATAGAAAGAAAATCCATAGAGTTAGCGGATATTTTAATAAGTTCATCTAAGTATATGATTGATTGGATGAAAGATAACCGCTGGAAAATCCCCAAAGAAATCTTGATATCGCAGGATATATTATACAACGAAGAATCGTTAGAAAAAACGGCTGCAAATAACGATAAAATTATCGAACGGCATGTTATAAATGAACTTGTTTATTATGGAAATTTGAATACCCAATTCGGCTTGGAAATATTTATAAATTCTTTAGATATATTAAATCTGCGACCTAATTTTTCTTTTAATAATATAACCATTACGCTGTTAATTTCAGGACAAAAAATCGATGACGGTACTATTATTAATCTTCAAGATAAAGCTAATAAATGGCATTGCATACTAAACATAATAGATAGTTTTGATTTTAGGCAGTCGGTAAAATATTTGCTCGGCAGCAGCGGCAGACTTCTTATTTTGCCTTATATAATAGATAATACCCCGTATATTTTAACTGAATGTTTTTATCGCAAAATTCCTTTTATAGCTTCCAATAATATTGCTTCTAAAGAATATATAGATGACGCGTTCTTAGATAAATTTACATTTTCATCTGAAAAATCTGTTTTAGCCGATAAAATTCAAGATTCTTTATCTAACGGCTTAATTACTTACACCTCTTTCTACGACTGCAAAAAAGCTGGAGCAAATTTAATTAATTTGATTGAAAAGTCGATATTAAATAGGGTATGTATTTCCGGCGATTTTTTATTTAATCCTAAAGTTTCAGTCTGCCTTGTGCATCACGAAAGGCCGCATTTTCTTAAATATGCCGTAGATTCTTTAAGAAAACAGGATTACCTAAATTTTGAAGTTATTTTAGTCGATGACGGAAGCAGAGATAAAGAAACTGCAAAATATTTGGAAAGTTTATCCGAAGAATTTAAAGAAAAGGAATGGAAAATTGTAAGACAAGAAAATTTGTATCCAGGGGCTGCCAGAAATAGAGCCGTAAATGAATCTAACGGTTCATATGTGGTTTTTTTAGACGACGATGACTATCTTAAACCTTTTGCCTTAAGCACTTTTGTTAAAGCATCTTATTATAGCAAGGCTGATTTATTAACCTGTTTTAACGAAATATTTAATGGCGAATTTGAGCCTAATAAAGAAAACATAACGCAGACATATATATTTACTTGCGATATTGCTTCGGGTTTTTTCGCTAACACTTTTGGTTCCGTTACGGCTTTTATTAAAAAAGAAGTATTTCTTAAAATAGGCGGGTTTCACGAATTAAAAGGCATAGGATACGAAGATTGGGAAATATTTGCAAAAATAGCTTTAAAAGGATATAAGGTTCAAGTTGTACCCGAAGAATTGTTTTATTACCGTATATTAGATATAAATAAGAATAATGTAAACAAGTCAACAGATCCATATTATAACGAACAAAAAGTTTTAAATGCGTATGTCGAAGAATTTGATGAAAACATGTCTTCCGCTTTTATGTATTTAAGAAATATAGGCAAACTTAATTATAGGATTTATTATTTAAATAATTATATTGCCAACTTAAAACAAACATTAAAAGATAAATTCGGCATAGTTATAAACGATGTTTAGACTGACAATTATTATTTATTTTATATATAATCAATAAAACAATTAGGTAGATAATTATGAATAAGGAATGTTTGATTACGGTAGCTATACCTACTTATAATCATGGAAGATTTATCTCTAAGGCAATAGAAAGCGTATTAGAACAAGGAATAGATGATTTAGAGCTTATAATATTAGATAATCATTCTGAAGATGATACAGAAAACATAGTAAAAAAATACCTGGCCGATAAGAGGATAAAATATATAAAAAATGAAGAAAATATTGGATTGAATAAGAATTGGGCAAAAGCTAATGAGATGGCTAATGGCAAGTATGTTGCTACTCTTCACGCAGATGATTTTTATTATGAAGGACATTTAAAAAAACTCATCAAACTCCTCGAAGATAATCCTTCATGTAGTTTAGCATATGTTCCATGTAAATGGGTTGACGTTAACAATAACACAATTAAAATTTTCAGGCATCCCGGACATCCCGAATTTTCAATTGTAAATAATAGAAACGAACTTGCTTTATTGCTAATTTATGATTGTTATGTCACGCCTTCTTCGGCTGTAATAAGGAAAGATATTATCAGACAAATAGCACCGCCAGATCCAGATATAATATTTGCTGGAGATTATGATTTTTGGGTAAGGATAGCGCAAATAAACCCTTCTTTCATTTATGAACATGAGCCATCTGTTGCATATAGAATAATCGACTCTAACGGAATTAATTTCTTTTCATTCAATAACGTACCGTTATTGAATCATATAAGAATTATCGAGAAAGTTTTAGCGGATAAAAAGAGTTTTGAAAAAATTAAGGGGTTCGAACATCAAATATTTAGAATGATTAATAACAAAATATCTTCCTGTCCTGAAGAATTTATTAACTATGATATCAAAGAAAGATTAAAAAATATATCAGATTTGATTTATAATAATAATTTCAAATCTAGCCCTAAAGGTTTTGCCCAACTTTTTATAGATTCAGGATCAGGATTTTCTGAGGCTGAATCTATAAAAATAAATGATCCTCTTGATTTAGATGTTTTAGTATTTGA
>JAKAQK010000109.1 GCA_021822625.1 bacterium
AAACCACAAAAAACCGATAGAAGCTCCTAATAAAGCGGCGCAAAATACAACTATTTCTCCTATATTGTAAATGAACGGTATAGATAAATAATCTGCAAATTTAAAATTTGAACTTGCATAAGAAAATATAAGATAACCCGCAACGGCAATAGCAAATATTCCTATTGCAAGTCCGTCAAGTCCGTCGGTGAGATTTACCGCGTTAGACGAGCCTACTATCACAAACATTGATAAAATTATAAAAAAGGGTCCAAGATTAAAATAATAATTTTTAACAAACGGAATAACTATAAAACTTAACGACGGAACATTGATATATAATATTATGGAAATTATCAGCGCAAATACGCTCTGCATCAAAATCTTATATTTTCCTCTTAAGCCTTTAGAATTTTGCCTTTTTACCTTGAGATAATCGTCTAAAAATCCGATAAACGCAAAAGATACGATTGTTATAATCGCCATGTATATATAAAAATTAAATAAATTAGTGAATAAGATTACCGGAATTAATATCGAAAATAATATTAAAAGTCCTCCCATCGTCGGAACATTTTTTTTATCAGATATATGAGATTTTGGACCATCTTCTCTAATTGTTTGAGAAACGTGAAATTTTTTAAGTAATTTTACAAATGTTTTTCCAAAAATTATACTTAAAAGTAAGGCGATGATTAAAGCATAGGAAGCTCTGAACGTAATAAACCTGAAAAAAATCTGGTTAAATATAAAAATCATACATCACGCCTTATCTTATACTGATTTTATTATTATTTAATTTTAATTAGAAAAACAAACATTTATTTTCATAAATATCTTTCAAAAATTATATTCTATAATTACATATTTTTAAATTAGACGCCGTCCTAAATTTCAAAAATTTTTATTTTTCGACTGCATCAATAAAATTTTCAAGCTGCATGCCTCTCGAACCTTTAAATAAAATTACGCTGCCGGCTTTATCCGCTGCAGCTAATTTTTTCTGAAAATCTTTTTTGTCGTCAAATAAAATTATTTTATCTTGATTAAAACCGCTGCTGATTAAACCGTCAATTAAAAATTTACTATAATTGCCGGTATAAAAAACATAATCTGCAATTTTTGCGGCTTCTTCTCCGGCTTTAAAATGTTCCATTTCTGCCGACTCTCCAAGCTCCAGCATATCACCGAGGATAAAAATCTTTTTCTTGTCCGGATATGTATCTCTTATTGCATTAAATGCCGCCGTTAAAGAAGTAGGGTTTGAATTA
Source organism: bacterium (assembly GCA_021822625.1). GTDB lineage: Bacteria > SZUA-79 > SZUA-79 > Acidulodesulfobacterales > Acidulodesulfobacteraceae > Acididesulfobacter. The sequence continues at coordinate 1,251 of JAKAQK010000109.1, forward strand.
TAAGAGTCATTAATTATTATAAAATTATTCGAACCCTCAGATATTATTTCCATTCTGCCTTTAGGTAATTCAAAAGATTCTATGGCTCCTATTCCCGAGCGAAAATCGACGCCGCACACATGGGCGGCTAAAATAGCGCACATAAAATCATATATAAAATGCAGTCCGTTTGGTTTCAATTTTGCCTTGTAAATCTCTCCGCGATAAACAAGCTCAAAATGCATAAATCCTTCAATATCTGCATTAAATTTAAGATTTCTATATGTCAAATCGGCATTTTTTGACCCGAACGAAATAAAATTTATACCGGCGTCTGTTTTATATCTGCCTGCAAGAAGCGCATCATCGGCATTAATTATAAAATGCGAACCTGAAGGCATAGCTGAAACCATTGAATATTTTTCTTTTAAGACTCCTTCAAGATTTACAAATTCTTCTAAATGCGATTTGCCTATATTGATGATTGCCCCTACGTCAGGATTAATTATATTAGAAAGTTTTTCTATTTCCCCTTTTTTATTCGTGCCTATTTCAAGAAGTAATAATTTATGACCGCTGTTTAATTCAAAGATAGTATTTGGAATGCCTACCTGATTATTATAATTATATTTATTTTTCAGTATATAATTCTCTCCAAAATATTTGCTTAATATAATATAAAGCATTTCTTTTACGGTCGTCTTTCCGGATGAGCCTGTTATAGCAATTTTGTGCTGCAAATTAAATAGACTCAAATATTTTTTAGCTAATAAACCATAAGCATAAAGCGTATCTTCAACAGCTATTATTGTTTTTTCAGCATATTCCGAAATATTATTTTTTTCCAGAAAATCCCATGAGACTATAGCGCATGGACATCCGGTTTTAAATATCTTATCGACAAAATCTTCACCGTTAAAATTTTTACCTTTTAAAGCAAAAAAAATAGAATTTTCTGAAAATTCGTTTCTAGAATCTATAAATACTTCATTAAAAACTAAATGCGTGCCAAGCTTTATAGCTTTACCGCCGGTTGCATTCAAAATATCATCTAAATTTAAGTTAAATTCTAATTTCATAATATTTTATGTTATGTGATTATACTGAACAAATAAAATCATCGTTTATTAAATTAATTTCGTACTATATCATATACCGTACCGTTTTTCTCTAACCGCTGTATCTGCAATTTTATAAATTATTATAAAACTTTAAAACTTCTTCTTTGTCGCTGAAATGGGTTTTATTTGCGCCTATTATCATATAATCTTCATGCCCTTTGCCTGATATAAGCACGGTATCTTTTTTTGAACATGCTATGGATAGGGCAGTTTTTATAGCTTTTTCTCTATCCGGCACTATTGTGTATATATGCACGCGTTTCTTGTCATCATCTATAACATTAAGAGCGCCTTCGAAGTATTCTGCGCCTTGAATGCTTCTATTATCTTTATTATCGGCATTAAATTTTCTTATTTCATTTTTTAATCTCTTTATATCTCCTATGCTGCCATCGCAAGATACAAAAAAAACATTTTCTTCTTTTATTCCGTTTTCTATCTCTTTAATAATCGACATCGGGTTTTCGCTTCTTGGATTGTCTGAGGTAATAACGGTAATATCGGCCAACCTTCCGGCATGCCTGCCCATCATAGGACGTTTGCCTTTATCCCTGTCGCCGCCGCATCCGAAAACACATATTAAATTATTAGATGTAATATCTCTCAGGGCAGACAGTACTCTGTTTAATGCATCGTCTGTATGGGCGTAATCGACGCAAACCAAGGGGATAGATTCGTTATTATCTATATCTATATTGCAATTTCCGTTTTTAAGGCTGTTGACGGAACTGGTATTACTGCTTTCGCCGTCGCCGTTATTGCTATGGTAATTGCTATTATTATTTCTATTACTATTGCCGTTATCGCTATTAATATTTATTCTAATTTTTTCTACTCTTCCGGGTACGCTCGTTAAAGCCGAAATGCCCTTAGAAATATTTTCGTTATTGACCGATAGCGCAAACGCAGAGGCGGCGGCGGCAAGCATATTATATACATTAAAACTTCCGATTAAATTTGATTTTACGATAAAAAATTTATCGTCCGGCGTTTTAACATTATAATTTATTTTATTAATTAAATTATTATAATATAATTTAAACTCAAGCCCGTTAGTAGCGAGTTTTATATCTTTTGCAAAAATATCAGATTTTTCGGTTAAGCCGTAAGTTATGAGATTAAAATTATTTATCGGCTTTGGTTCGCTTAACTCGCTAATTAATCGCGCTCCATATTCGTCATCGTTATTTATCACTGCATATTTTTTATTTTTTAAACTCTTAGACAGCACTTCGGTGAATAAAAGTTTTTTTGCCTGATAGTATGATTCCATATCTTTATGATAGTCTAAATGGTCACGGGTCAAATTTGTAAATATCGCTATATCAAAATCAATTCCGTATGTCCGCTTCTGAATAAGACTATGGGAAGATACCTCCATAACGCATGATTTAAGATTATTTAAAACCATCGTATTCAACATATCGTTAAGCATATAAGAATCCGGCGTCGTGTTTACTGAAGGAATATCAAATAAATCTGCATCAATATGCGCATTAGTATCGGCGTGTGCATTTTGAATATTGTTGTCGGCACCGGCGCAACTATGCATCTTTATTTTCTCATTCTCGCCATTGTTGAATGCCGTTTTATAATCTATCGTACCTATTAAACCTGAAAAAAGACCTGCGGTATTTAAAATTGAATTAAGCAGATAAGAAGTCGTAGTTTTTCCGTTTGTGCCGGTGATACCCGCCATTTTCAATTTCATTGCAGGTCTGTTATAAAAATTCCTGGATATAACCGCATATGCTTTTAACGCATCATTGACTATAAGTACAAATATGCCGTTTTTTCTACTAGTTAAAGCATTTTTATTATATTCGTTTATGTAAGATTTTAAAGCGCCACTTAGTTGTTCATTGGTAAGAATACAAGACGCTCCATTTTCTGCCGCATCCTTTATGTATTTATTCGAGTCTATATTATTTCCCTTTCTTGCGGCAAAAAGATACCCCTCTGAAATATTTCGCGAATCATTAGATACCCCTTTTATATCTATATCTAAATCTTTATATATATCGCTATTTATATTTGTATTTATATTCCCTGCATCTTGATATATATTTTGAACAGAAGTATTTCCAAATAGAGATATAATTTTGAAATCATCTGTATTTTGTATTAATTTATTAAGTTTCATGATAGCAATTTAATTCTTTGTTTAATTTATTTATTAAAATTCTTTATTTATTTATCTTATTAACTTATTTTATTAAATTTTATTAATTCATTTCTTATTTTCTTAATTACTTATTTATCTTATTAATTAAATTGCTTATCTTATTAATTACCTATTTAATGTATTAATTTCTTCTTCTTTTTATTTTTTATTATTTTATTGCTTATATTATTTTTTTATCGATTTAATTTAAATGTTAAGGTTTAAATTTTAATAAAATAGGCTGGTTTTTTCCGATTTTAGCTCCAGGCTTTATACTCTGATAGTATAAAAAGCCGCTGCCTTTTGCCGTTATATTTTTATCGTATCCGTTAAGATTTTTTATAGCAGAGAGCATTGTATCACCCTGCAAATTTGGCATTATACCGATATTACGATTATTTTTGTTAATAATATTCTTTTTGTTTATATTATTTGCCGCAGTACCTGAAAAAGATTGTAAATTATTCATCGCCATTGCGTGAACCTGTTTTTTATATGCATTATTGCCCGGAGAAATATTTAAAATATTTAACGCCCGTTTAAAAACCTCCCTTACGACGGGAGCGCTGACTGCCCCTCCGTAGTAGCTTATTTTTAACGGCTTTTCCTGAACTACCAGCATAGCAAGCTTAGGATGTTTATAAGGAACAAACGCCATAAATGAAGCAGTATATAAATTCTTATAATATGTCCCTGTTTTAGGATTTGCAATTTGACCTGTTCCGGTCTTACCGGAAACTTTATAATCTATAAGCTTGCAGTATTGCCCCGTTCCGCCTTTTACTACAAGACGCATCATATGTTTTATTTCTCTGTCCGTTTTCGAATCAATTACACGCCTTATTACTTTTGGTTTTGCCCTGAAAAGTACTTTTCCGTAAGGATTGACAATTTTTTTAATTATGTACGGTTTCATTAAAAATCCGCCGTTTGCAATGGCAGAAAGTGCGGTTATTTCTTGAAGTCCCGTTATAGCCGCCCCTTGTCCGAACGCCTCTTCGCACGGTCCTACCTGCGACCATTTGCTTACCGGTCTATCTATGCTCGACGATTCTCCGAGCAGTCCGGCATGCGGCTTAGCTAAAAATCCCCACCTTTTAAGCCAGTACCATAGTCTTTGTTTGCCCATTTTCATACCTACCTGACAAGCGCATACATTACATGAATATTCTATTAATTGATTTATAGTAAGTTTGCCGAACCAGTCTTCTACGTCATGGACGGTTATGCCATCTATATAATATGCGCCATGGTGACCGTTTATTATCGTATCGGGTTTTATTATTCCGTCCTGCATTGCTCCGGATATTATAAAAGGCTTCATCGTAGAGCCAGGTTCGAAATCGTCCGTAACCGCCCTATTTCTCCAATAGCGCGGTTTATATCTCCAGTAATAATTTGGATTAAAAGCCGGATAATCCGCCATGGCAAGAATAGCTCCGGTATTTGGATCCATAAGAATGGCAAAAGCGCCGCGCGAATCGGCAGCTTTAGCTTCTTTGTCTAAATAATGCTCCGTTATATACTGCAATTTTTTATTTATTGTTAAATATATATTATCGCCATGCGTTTCTTTTTCAAGACCGAAACCCCTTATGAAAATATCCTGCCCAAGACCGTCATGCATAATTCTTAAAGCTTTTTTGTTTCCCTTAAGTATTTTATTATATTTATATTCTATACCTGATAATCCGTTATCGTTTATTCCTACAAATCCTAAGACATGGGCAAGAAGGTCGCCGTCAGGATAATACCTGACAGGCTGCTTAATTATGCTTATGCCGCCGACGCCTAAACTCTCAATTTTATCTGCAGTTCTGTCAGACACTTTTCTTTTTAACCAGGTAAATTGTAAATTTAAATTTAATTCCCTAATAACTTTTTTAAGTTTAATATTTAATAATTTTGATATTTCTTTGCCTACTTTATATTTATGCTTTATCATCAAAGGGTCTACTGCAATACCGTCAACATCGATACTTGTAGCCAGCAATCCGCCGTTAGCAGAATAAATATTACCCCTCTTCGGCGTAAAATAAATCTCGGTATGAAACTGCGCATCAGCCATTTTGCGGAGCGGAGCTGCACCGAGCACTTGTAAATAGAAAGCTTTAATAAATAATAATCCCCCAAAAATAAAAATTAGAGAAAATACTATTAATATTCGAACTTTCATTGTTGTTTTCCATATCTTATTCATGAATCATTATAACTTGTCCTTCTTTAGGATAAACAAAGCCTAATTTTTTCGCTATCTTGTTAATACGCGCCGGAGAAGCAAGCGAGGCTTTGATTATTAATAATCTTTTATTTTTATGTATTAATCCTGCTTTAATTGTCTCAAGTTTATTAATTTCATAGCCTAATTTCATAATTTCCATATTTGTCCAGACATAAAATATTCCGGTCAATGAAATAATGAAAATCATAATAATTATATAAGGTTTTATTCTTGACATATAAAACTCGCCGCTCTTAATTTTGCGCTTCTAGATCTCGGATTTGCCTTAATTTCTTCAAACGATGGGACCAACGGTTTTTTTGTCATTATATGAAAATCTTTATTATTTTTGAAAAAATTTTTTATTAATCTGTCTTCGCCCGAATGGAAGGCTATAATGCAAACAACCGCTCCATGATTTAAAATACTTTTTAATTTATTTAAAAATTGCATTAAATATTCATATTCATTGTTTACGGCAATTCTTAACGCCAAAAATGACCTTGTAGCAGGGTCTATTTTATTTCTTCCGTTTTGATGTTGCCTGTAACTTATGCAATTTTTAATCAATTTTGACAACTCCAGAGGCGTTTCTATTAATTTTTTTTTTCTATATTCGATAATTTTTTTTGCA
>JAKAQK010000009.1 GCA_021822625.1 bacterium
TAAATAGACGCTAAAATTTAAAATTAATTTGGAGGTATTTGATTATGTTGTTAAAAGATGAAAAATCATTCAGAGAAAAAAGATCTGATTTTAGACATAGAATAGTCGACGCATTTTATGACAGAGTTCCCGCCGATGTAGTCGAACATGTCGGCAATGCCAATAAAGAGGTTATTTTTGCCGTTGAAGGGTTGTTTAACGGGGTAATCAAGAGGATTGACAATAGGGTTGAAAAAACCAAAACAAGACAGGCTAAAAAACGCAAAGGTGAAGACCCTGACGACTTCGAAGATACGGATACCGATGAGGAAGCAAAATAAATACTAAATACAAAATTTAAATATTAAAATTATTTAAATTAATATTTAAATAATACATTTAACTTTATACATTTTTATGTTGCGTTGAGTTGTATTTAAGATAAACGTATATGCGATTATTATATACACATTTATCATTTATATTGATATGTAAAGTTAAAAAAAGACCGCTTAGTTATTTAATTTTGATAACTAAGCGGTCTTTTTGTTTTAAGAAAACAATGTCTTAATAATAGAACATTACAGATTTTTTTAAATTAAACCATTTAATTTAATGACTAAATAATTTAAACAATTAAATTAATTTTTAATAACTGTCTTCGTCTAATTTAACTTTCAGCCCAAATTTCTTATAAGCATAAATTGAATATAATATAACTAAAGGCAGCCCGATTAACGTGGCTATAAGCATAACTTCAAGCGTAAGTTCGTTAGACGAAGAATTAAACAACGTAAGGCTGTAGCTGCTTTTAATAGTCGATGGCACAATATCCGGGAACAAACCGACTGCAACGCTTGCAATAGTTCCGACTATGCTTAAAACGGAGAACATGAAAGGCTTTGTATCGCTGTTTGATTTCATAGCTAATATGACGCCTATTGCTCCTATCAGCATTATCGCCGGCACTAGATCCCCTAAAATACCCAGATCGTTATTAAGAAGTCTTGGCGCAAATATAGGTGAAATCAACAGAAAAATAAGCGTAACTATTATATAGGCATAAGCAAATTTTGTTCCGTAATTTCTTGCCCTTTTCTGCAGTTCCCCTTCAGTCTTCATAACAAGATAAGCAGAGCCGTGCATTAAGAACATTGATAACGATATAAGCCCGCCGACAATTGCAAAAATATTCAGCAAACCGAATAATGATTCAAAATCCACATGTTCTTTGTTTAAAGGGATGCCCCTTAATACATTAGCTAAAGCAACTCCAAGCAATAGCCCTATACCAAGTCCTGTTATTGTTATAACAATTTCCCAGCGCTTTTTCCAGCTTTCATCTTCTACCCTGCTTCTAAATTCAAATGAAACAGCTCTGAATATTATTAACCATACGACAAGCATCATCGCAAGGTAAAAGCCGCTGAATACCGAGGCGTAAACCTGCGGAAAAGCAGCAAATATCGCACCGCCGCCTAAAATAAGCCATACTTGATTTCCGTCCCATATTGGACCTATAGAGTTTATCACAATTTTTTTTTCTCTATCGTCTTTGGCGATAAATGCCAATAATCCGCCAACTCCGTAATCAAATCCGTCCATCGTAGACCATCCTAAAATTATAACAGCTATAAGTATAAACCAGAGTACTTGTAAAAATTGAAAACTCATAATTATGCCTCCTTCGGTTTAGTATTTACTTCATCTTTGCCTTCCAATCTTCCTTTGAGTTCTTTCTTAAACAGAAACAAGGCAAATGATAATAAAATTAGATAAATTGTTATAAACATCGTTATCGATATAATTAAATCAGGCACGGTCACATTCTTGGAAACAGAATTTTGCGTTTCTAAAAGCCCATAAACCGTAAACGGCTGTCTGCCTATTTCGGTTGTGCACCACCCCATTTCAAGCGCCAGAAGCGGCAAAAAGGTTGAATACCATAGCACCTTCAAGAAAAACTTATTATCGTACAATCTTTTTTTCCAGTAAAGTATTATAGCAATCAGCATAATCCCCGCCAGATAGAAGCCTATGTACATCATAATATGAAACGTGGTATAAACCGCATCTACCGGAAACATGGAAGGTTTCAAATTTGTTATATGGTCTTTATGCGCAATATATTTTATTGCACTGTCAAGCCCCATCACCTTACCGTAGGGATTACCGGTTGCAAGCATACTTAAAAGATACGGGACTTTTATTGCAAAATAATTTTTTTGCTGCGCTTCGTCAGGTATCGTAAATAATACTTCGGGGGCATCTTTCTGCGTATGCCACTGCGCTTCCATCATAGCAAGTTTTGTAGGCTGATACTTAACAACCTCTTTTGCGCTTACGTCTCCTAAAATAATCTGCACGACGGAAATAAATATTCCTGCAATTATTGCAACTTTTAAAGCCTTTCTCATAACCATATCTTTATTATTTTTAATTAAAAACCAGGAAGCGACTCCCGCCATAAAAAACGCGCCGTATTCCCACGCACCCATAATAGTATGTGTAAATTCCGCCGGAAAATATGGATTAAATACGACATGTAAAAAATTAATCATTATAGGCTTCCCATTTACTATTTTATATCCGGCAGGCGTCTGCATCCATGAATTTGCTACTATAATCCAAACGCCTGAAAGAGCCGAACCGAATGCGGTAAGTATTGTGGAAACCCAGTGTGCCTTCGGGGACAGTCTGTTCCAGCCAAATAACATAACGCCGACAAAAATAGATTCCATAAAAAAAGCAAAAAGTCCTTCTATTGCAAGCGGCGAGCCGAAAATAGTTCCTACAAAAGCGGAATATTGAGCCCAGTTCGTTCCGAATTGAAATTCTAAAACTATTCCCGTAGCCACTCCTACAACAAAGTTTATTGCAAATAACTTTACAAAAAATCTGGTGATTTTAAGGTAATCTTCATTCTTTGAATAAACATAAATTCCTTCCGTTATAACGAGTAAAGCGCCCAGCCCTATAGTTAAAGGGGGGTATAAAAAATGGAAAAAAGCCGTTAGCCCAAATTGAATCCGGGCAAGAATTAATGCATCCATAAACAATCAACCTCCGTTAAAATTAATAATTAATTTTTTGAATTAAATTAAATTAAATTCAAAACGACGTTTAATATTAGATATTAGATATTAGATATTAGATATTAAAATTTATTTATATTAGTAATTATTATCAATTGACAATAATTATAAAACAATAGAAAACAATAATCAATAAAAAAAATTAATTAAAAGATTTTATTTTTATATTTTATAATTTTAAAAACATATCTGCATAGTATAGTTTAAGATATTGCGGGTAGGTATTAATCTTGCAAATTTATAATTTATAAAATTCGGCAAGGTTAATAAAAAAAGAAAAGGCACACAAACATCCATACGCATATATTCAATTTTATATATATCCATTGATCAAAATAGACAGCGTTAAAGACAATATGGAAAAACGCTCATAAATTTATCGCCCCCATTTATTTATTATTAATATAAATAAACGGGATGCGATAAATACTGTCTTTATTTGCTTTTTGTTTTCGGCGGTTTTGTTTTTGTGCCTTCTCCTTTTTTTGAAGCGCATGCCATATAAATCACCTCCTTTATGTAAAACTAACTTAATATAATTAACTTAATATATCTTTAATCTTTATTTTATAAATATTTATTATATTGAATTCATGACATAACCAACATCTTTTTTTTAATATTTAAGTTAAAATATTTTTATTTTATTAATATATCGGGTTATCGTCATAATCAATTGCTTTTTATGAATATCCAACGTTAAAATTATTAACAGTTATTATTTTAACACAAATACTTTTTATTAATTATATTATACCGCTATTTTTTTATTTTGGAGTCAACTAAAAAAATATATTTAATAATATATTAATATTATTTTTATTTTTAAATTTCTATAATCATAGGAAAAATAAAGGGTTGCCTATCTATTGTTTTATTTAAATATTTTTTCATAACCCTTCTGATTTCATCTTTTACCTTTACCCAGTCTATATTTTCGCCCTTTTCTTCCTGATTCAAACGTATAATGTTTAAGACCTGACCGTTTAAATCTTTATAGAGGCTTTTAAAATAATCTTCAAAAACAAATCCTTTTGATGTTATCTCAGGTCCGGAAATAATATTGGCTGTTTTGGAGTCAACTACCAATACTATTATTATCATGCCGTTTTCCGACAAATGCGCCCGTTCTTTCAATGTTCCTGTTTCAACATCGCCTATACCCTTTCCGTCGACAAATATTCTGCCCGAATAAACTTTATTTCCTTTCGTTAAGCAATTGCAGGCGTCTAAATTTAAGACATCGCCATTTTCGATAGTAAATATATTTGCAGAATTTATACCCATGTCGATTGCCACTTTTTTATGCTGATAAAGATGCCTAAGTTCTCCGTGTATAGGTATAAAATATTGCGGCTTTGTTATATTCATCATGAGTTTCAGCTCTTCTTTGCTTGCATGTCCGGACACGTGAATTGCTGATATTTTTTCGTATAGAACCTCAGCGCCCTTTTTATATAAATTATTTATAATTTTCGTAATTGCTTTTTCATTGCCTGGTATAAACTTTGATGACAGAATAACAAGGTCATTATTTTTTATTTTTATAAACTTATGGTCGCCGACGGAGATTCTGGATAAAGCAGACATCGGTTCACCCTGCGTTCCCGTCGTTAATATCAGCATTTCTTCCGGTTCGAAATACGGCAAGGCTTCTTCGTCTATTAAAATATCTTCATAATAATCTAAATAACCTAATCTTTTCGCAATTCTTGTATATGTTACTAAACTTCTGCCGCTCATTAAAACTTTCTTATTAAATTCCTTTGCAAGTTCCAACAGCTGTGAAGTCCTATGAATATTGGAAGCAAAAAGTGCTATGATTATCCTGCCTTTATGGTCCCTGAAGACATTTCTGAATGTTTTTTTAATATCTTTTTCAGAGATTGTAAAACCTTCTTTCTCAACATTTGTAGAATCTGAAAGAAGCGCTAAAACACCTTCGTCTCCATAGTATGCCAGCCTGTTAATATTGGTAATTTGGGACTGTTCCAAAGACTGGTCTAATTTAAAATCCCCTGTATGAATAATAACCCCGAACGGGGTTCTGATAGCAAGACATGCGCCGTCTATTATGGAATGTGCTACGCTTATAAATTCTACGCTAAAATCGCCAAGAGTGATCGTGCCGCCGGTTTTCACGGTAAACAAATAAAATTTAGTAGGTAAATCATGTTCTTTTAATTTTTCTTCAAGTATACCGAGGGTAAAAGGCGTTCCAAATATAGGAATGTTAAATTCTCTTAAGAGATATGGGATCGCGCCTATATGGTCTTCGTGTCCGTGCGTCAGCAGCAGCCCGCGTATTTTTTCTTTTTTACCGTACAAATAGTTAAAATCGGGTATTACCATATCAATCCCGAGCATATAGTCTTCAGGAAACATTAATCCGCAATCGACTATTATGATATCGTTATCAGTCTCATAAATCATCATATTGAGACCTATTTCGCCTAAACCACCAAGCGGAATAATCTTTAAACTATTTTTAATATCAGTATTATTTTTTAAATTATTTATGGTGCCGCTTACTAAATTATTCGCCGCGCTTACCGAATTTGCTGCATTATCTACCGCACTTGTCATAATATTGAATTACCTCACCGTTATCTATTTTGAAATAAAATTAATTTACTATTTCCTGAAATTTATTGCCGAATTTTAATTTAAATATAAGTTAATTCTTCTTTAAGTTATAAAATTCTTTATTGATATTCTCAGCTACATTTTGAATTAAATCAGAGGTTGATTCTGCGTTATTTGCCTCGATTAAAACAGGTTTTAATACCTTAAACCGTACTGTTTTCCCTCCATAAATCCTTAACGAATTTTTTTTTAAAATATCAAATGTACCCATTATAACAACCGGCAAAATAGGTAAATTTAATATTTCAATAAATCTTTTTAATCCGGCTGTTTTAAAATCTTTTAATTTCCCGTCATTGGAACGCGTTCCTTCAGGAAAGATAAGAATTGAAAGGGCGGCGTTTTTTTTATTTTTCTTTTCCATAGCTGAAATATTTTCAAGGGCTTTATTGCTGATGTTAATTTGATTAAATACCGATAAAGTTTTCTTCAAATTTTTTCTGTCAACTGAAATATAGCCTAATCTTTTCATGCTCCAACCTAAAAACGGTATCTTGAATAAAGATGATTTTGCAACAAATTTGAAATCTACATTAAGCAGCGACAGCAAAATAAAAATATCAACATAGCTTTGATGATTGGAAACTATAAGATAGGAACATTTACCGTCAATATTTGACAAACCGTCGGCAACAACGCGAATATTAAGCAAATACAAGATTGTTCTGGCCCATAGTTTTGCAACATTTTGAGCCTTCCTCCCTGATGAATCAAAGAAAGAAATTGCTATAGCAGCGGTTCCGAAAAATATAGTATTAATAATTATAATAAACCAGTAAAAAAAACTGTATAATATATCTTTGAGCTTCATATACGCATTATGTTTGGAAATAAATTTTAATTTTTAATCTTTTAAATAGTTTAAATTTTAGTTTTTTAGACTAATTTATAAGCTGCAATAAAAACGAAAGTAATTATAGCTAAATCAAATATATTATACAATATTATTAATACAATAATGAAAATTTAATATATTTGTAATATATTTTAAATAAAAAATTCAAATAACTGTAACTTGATTATTTATCGTTTCTATTTTATTATCAATTAAAAGACGTTATGTAATCAGGAAAAAATTTGCACCGTTAATAATAATTATTTATTGCATAATATAATAAAAAATTTTATAACAATATATAAAAATTTACATTAACAATGTTAGAATTAATCAAGTTGACGGAGGTCTTATGGCAAGTTTGAACAAAGTACAATTAATAGGCAATTTAGGTAAAGATCCTGAACTGAGCTATACTCAGGACGGATTGGGTATTCTAAAATTTACCATAGCTACCAGCGAAACGTATAACGATAAAAACGGTGAAAAGGTTGATAATACAACATGGCATAATATCGTATTATTCGGAAAAATAGCTGAAACTTTGGCTAATTATCTCACTAAAGGCAAACAGGTTTACGTTGAAGGGAAGATTAGGAATAGTTCATATGACGACAAAGAGGGAATAAAACGCTACCGTACCGATATCGTGGCAAACAGCGTAATTATGCTCGGCGCTAAAGGTTCCGCAAATGACTTTGAACAGTCGTCTGACCAGCGCAATAGCGGCGCTTCTTCCACAAAATCTTATAACGGCGGCGGATACGCTAAAGGCAAAGCTAACAATCAGAATAATAATACCGATTATGAACCTGCGGGACAATCGCTTGGCAATTCGTCGGATGATGAGGATGTGCCGTTTTGACGCTTACATTATATACATATTTGTAAAATATCTAATTATAACTCCCTAAATAAATTCAGGGAGTTATAATTATTATCCATACCGGTCTTTTTTTCTGTTTTCGGTTAAATAATATATCTGCGTTTTTTATAATTAAAATATGGGAGGATTTAGTTAGAATGAAAAAGATTAATATTGGTATTGATGGTATGACTTGCGAACACTGCGTTGTTTCGGTCAATAAAGCAATTAATAAAGTAAAAGGCGTAATGGATATAGACACCTCTTTATCAAAAGGCGAAAGTACTATTTTAGCGCTTGACGATATAAATGTAGAAGATATAAAGAAAAACATAGAAGAAGCCGGATATACGCCTTTAGCTTATGAAACTGCGGATGTTTCCGACGCAGAAGTTAGAAAAACGGCAAAATCTGAAGGCGGCCAAACAGGCAGCGGACATAATTATGATTATGATTTAATAGTCATAGGCGGAGGCTCCGCAGCTTTTTCATCGGCTATAAAATTTGCAGATGAAGGCAAAAAAGTGTGCGTTATTGAAAACTGGGTTATCGGCGGAACATGTTTAAACAGAGGCTGCGTCCCTTCAAAGCATCTTCTGGAAGCCGCAAGAATATATTATGAACCGTTAAGCAATAAATTTAAAGGTATAGAAACTAAGCAGGCGCATATTGACATAAAAGAACTCATAAAAAGAAAAACCGAACTTCTTAACAGCTTGCGGGAAATGAAATATTATAACGTATTAAGGGGTTATAATAATATTATATTTATAGAAGGCGAAGGAAGATTTGCATCAAAAAATTCAGTTGAAGTTATCCCAAACGATAAAAAGATTGACTCTTATAAAATTACATCGGATAAATTCATTATCGCAACCGGTTCCGCAAATCTGATAATAGACATTAACGGATTGGGAGATGTCGGCTATCTTACAAATGAAGAAATATTAAATCTGGATTATTTGCCCGAAACTCTTTTAATACTCGGCACAAGGACAGTATCGCTTGAATTTGCGCAAATGTTTAGAAGATTTGGCTCCAATGTGATAGTAATAGGCCGTTCCGGCAGGATTTTACTTAATGAAGAGCCGGAAATATCGGAAGCGCTCTTGAATATTTTAAAAAACGAAGGTATAGAATTTTTACTAAATTCTTCAATAAAACGACTTTATAAAGACGGCGGTAAAAAATATGCCGATATAGAGACGGAAGATGGTTTAAAAACGGTAATTTTTAATGAGTTTTTAATGGCTACTGGAGTAGTAGGAAATACAGAAAATTTAAATTTGGAAGCGGTCGGAGTAGAAACTTACAAACAGGGCTATATTAAAGTCGACGGCGAACTTAGAACTACCAATCAAGATATTTACGCATGCGGAGACGTTACGGGCATAACGAGATTAGTTACGACGGCTGCGTATGACGGCAAGGTAGCCGCCAATAATATGCTTCACGGCAAGCATATTAAAGCCGACTATTCTTTCGTTGCGCATACTATATTTACCGACCCGGAGGTGTCTTCGGTCGGATTAACGGAAGAAGCGGCTATCAAAGAGGGCTATGATGTAGCTAAAGTAGTTTTTCCTGTCGAATATGTTCCTAAAGCTCAGGCTATTTTTAAAACTGATGGTTTAATAAAGATGATAGCAGATAAGAAAACCAATAAAGTTTTAGGGATTCATATGCTGGCGCACAACTCGTCGGAAACAATCCAGCAGGCAAGCGTCTATTTGCAAAATAGTTATACGATTCAGCAAATCGGCGAGGAAATCGGCGTTTATCCGACTATGGCGGAAGGGCTTAAATTGGCTGCTCAGAGTTTTACTAAAGACGTCAGCAAACTCAGCTGCTGTGCTTAGAAACTTGATTTGTTAATGAAATAAGAAATTACAAAAAAAATTTAAAAAATTGCTTGATTTATTTTTTTATGCATCATATACTAAAGTTATATACTAACCGGTCAGTATATAATTGAATTTTATTTTATATATAATAAAAAAATATTAAAATGTAAATGGGGAGGAGCAACTTACCATGGAACTGTTTGAAGCAATACTCACTCGTTCATCTAAAAGAGATTTTGAAGACAGACCGATACCTAAAGAAACAATGGATAAGATTTTATCTGCATCCTTGAGAGCTCCGTCATGGGCAAATTCGCAGCCGTGGGAAATTGCAGTTTCTACCGGAAAAACCAGCGATATTATTAAAAAAGAAATATATAAACGGGCGTCGAAAGAAGACCCCGGATGTCCAGACTTCCCATTTCCCGAATGCTGGCCTGAACCTCAGTCCAAAAATATGTTTGAATCCGGTAAGCACAGATATGAAGCACTCTGTATAGACAGGGATGATACCGCTAAAAGGTTGGAAACGGTACTGTCAAATTATTTATTTTTCGGTTCCCAAACCGCAATTTTTATATATATGGATGAAAAACTGACGAACTGGTCAATTCTTGATTGCGGAATATTCATACAAAATATTCTTTTATGCGCTCACGCTGCCGGACTTGGCGCCTGTCCTCAGGCTTATCTCGTAAGATATCCGGATGTTTTAAGAAAAACGCTTAAACTGCCTGAAAGCAAAAAATTTCTTCTTGGGATTTCTATCGGCTTTTATAAAAAAGATAGTATAATTAATAATATTGAAACGTCAAGAGTAAAATTAAATGATGCCGTCAGATATTATGATTAAATTGTTTTTAGCTTGGAGGATATAAGCTTATTTCTTGCTGCCGGTTAATTTATATGGATAATAATGATGCATAAAACGGAAATTAAACGAAAGGAAATTATAGATGCCGCTTTTGAACTTATGCTGTCTAAAGGTTATGAAGGTACGTCTATTCAGGATATAACAGATAGTATATGCGCAACTAAAGGTTTGTTTTATCATTATTTTGATTCCAAACAAGAAGCCGCAGCAGCCGTAATAGAAGAAGCTATAAAACCGGCTTATTACGAATTTTGGCGTCACACCTGGGATGAAATGTACGGCGGCGGAGAAAATCCCTTAGAAAATATTATAGCCGTTATTGAAAAACTTTATAAAAGAAAAGCCGAAGAATTTTCGCAGACAGGTTGTCCCTTGGGTAATTTAATACTTGAATTGTCGGCAAAAGATTTATCTCTTGCTAAGTTAACCGACGAGGTCATTTTTTTATGGCATGCGCAGCTTGAAAAAACATTGCTCAAAGCTAAAGAATCTAAAATCATAAGTCTTGATGCCGATACGGCCAATATCAGCAATTTCATAATAGCCGGTATCGAAGGATGCATAATGCTTTCTAAATCAAAACACGATAAAGAAATATTAAAAGGCTGTTTTGAAATATTAAAAAATTATATAAGGTCGTTGCAGTTATAGACAATAAGTAGAATGGAACTAAATTTAATTTTATTTTATAACGGAGGTAACTGCTATGCAATATGTTAATCTCGGCAAAACAGGTCTTAAGGTATCACGGCTTTGCTTCGGCGCTATGACATTCGGATTTAATTTCAGAAACATAGGGGCAGTCGGACAGGAAGATGCCAATAAAATGGTTCGATACGCTTATGAAAACGGAATAAATTTTTTTGATACAGCTGATGTTTATTCTTATGGCCAATCTGAAGTAATAACCGGCAACGCCCTAAAACAGCTTGATATTCCGCGGGAAAAATACGTCATTGCAACAAAAGTAAGGTCGCCTTTAAGCGAAGAAGCTATGAGCGGGAAAGGGGATGTTAACAACGTCGGGCTTTCAAGAAAACATATTATAGAAGCGTGTAACAACAGTTTAAAACGGTTAAAGGTTGATTATATAGATCTTTATCAGGTTCACGGCTGGGATTTATCCTCGCCAATGGAAGAAGCATTGGACGCCTTAGATTTTTTGGTAAAACAGGGGAAGGTATTATATCTAGGGGTTTCAAACTGGACTGCTCGCCATATTATGAAAGCTCTTTATCTCGCTAAAGCTAATAATTATCATACTTTTGCATCTCTTCAGGCATATTATTCGCTTGCCGGAAGGGATTTAGAACATGAGCTTTTACCGTTATGTAACGAAGAAGGTCTGGGAGTACTTCCATGGTCGCCGCTTTCCGGAGGATTTTTAACGGGAAAGTACACAAAAGATAATCCAAAACCTGCAGGCGCCAGAAGAAGCGAATTTAACTTTCCTCCCGTCGATGAAAGAGGTTATGACACGATTGAAGTATTGAAAAAAATTTCTGCACGGAAAAATGTCTCAATACCGCAAATAGCTTTAAGCTGGCTTTTACATCAAAAAGGCGTAACATCAGTGATTATTGGTGCAAATAAAATGTCCCAGCTTGAAGACAATATTAAATCAATAAATATACAGCTTACAAATGAAGAGATAGAAGAATTGTCAAAAACAACCGCGCCAAACAAGTTGTATCCTCAATGGATGGTTGAATGGCAAAATAACAGAGCAAGTTTTAACTTTAGCAGCTAAATAAATATAATATCGGAATTAATTGGAAAAACTATTGATTTAATTAATTTATTTTTCAAATAAATAAAAACTATTTTAGCCTATTCTATTAGAGAATAGGCTTGTTCTTTAATAGAATATGCAGGCGGCTTAGGACGCAAACGATTATTATTTAAACGTGAAGGTGTATTTATTAGAAAATAAACACAATAACAATAAATAGATAAACCAATAATACAAAATAATGTGCCGTTACGTTTGCTGAGATACAGCGTAATTAGCCGCCTGCGCAATTTCTTTTAATTCATTAATTCTTACGATAGATTCTCCTCTCAATGGAAAATGCATGACGTAGAATTTTGTTTCACCGATGGTGTTTTTTTGCCAGCCAAATGTAAAATCTTTTAAATCAGAATACTTTTCATAAGTTATTTTGCCAATAAAACAGACTACTTTAGGCTTCTGCTTTTTTATTACTAAATAAATCTTTTTACGTCCTGGTAATTCTTCGCCAATATGCAGTCCGGAAACATCGCGGGTAGGTCTGTTAATAATATTGAGCAGTCCTAATTTGTAGAACTTATTAAACTTAGTGTCGTAAAATAATTTTAATGAGTTATCGTCCTTAAGTTCATTTCTTTTTTCCTTGATAATCCCCGCATCGGAAAGAAGATACCAGAACATTTTGTTGTTTGAAAAAGGTACGCCTCTATCGTAAGACCCTGGATGGGGATTAATACCTATAAATAATATTTGCGGCTTTTTATATAGATAGTCAATCATAAAGCATAAAGATAAATAAAATTAGAAGCGGTTTTAAAAATTAGGCCTACTTGTTGCTGTCGGAAATTTCATAATTTAAAGGCGAATAGCCGGCATTTTCTATATTTTTCTTTATATCGTCAATGTTTATGTCATCAAGAGCTGTAATCGTGCTGTTTTTTTGCGATAGCGACGTATGAACTTCCATCACACCTTTTACCTTAGCAATCGCCTTGTCAACGTTTGCTACGCAATGTTGGCATGTCATCCCTTCTATTTCTATATTAATTTTTTTCATGATAAAGCCCTCCTCTTTAGTTTTTTAACTATTAAAATAAAAGAAATAAAAGGGGACAGACACCTTTTTTTAAAAAACGGCACCTGTCCCTAATTTTCCCTAATTTTCTACTTTTATATTAGATATCGTAATATAAATGAAATTCGTACGGAACCGGCGTCATACGAACAGGATTTACATCATGCTCCATTTTATAATTAATCCATGTCTGAATAAAATCTTCCGTAAATACATCTCCCTGAAGTAAGAACTTATGGTCTTTTTCAAGATTTTCAAGCGCCTCTTCGAGCGAACCCGGAGCTACAGGAATAGATTTTAATTCTTTTTTAGTTAATGTAAATAAATCTTTGTCGACAGGTTTCCCCGGGTCGATCTTATTTATTATTCCGTCTAGACCGGCCAAAAGCAATGCCGAAAATGCAAGATAACCGTTTGCAGATGGATCCGGCGTTCTGTATTCTATTCTTTTTGCGTTCGGATTGTTTGAATACATAGGTATTCTGACGGATGCGCTTCTGTTTCTGGATGAATAAACAAAATTAACAGGCGCTTCAAAACCGGGAACTAATCTTTTATATGAATTTGTTGTTGCGTTGGTAATTGCACAAAGGGCTTTTGCATGTTTTAAAATTCCACCGATATAATGGAGCGCCATTTCAGATAAACCGGCATAACCGGTGCCTGCAAAGAGCGGTTTGCCATTTTTCCAAAGGCTTTGATGAATATGCATACCGGAACCGTTATCGCCAAAAAGAGGCTTTGGCATAAATGTTACCGTTTTGTCGTATCTTTTAGCAACATTTTTTACTATATACTTGTATATCATGAAATAATCACCCATTAAAGTAAGCGGGGCAAATCTCATGTCTATTTCAGCCTGCCCTCCGGTTGCAACTTCGTGGTGCGCCGCCTCAATTCTTATTCCTGCATTCTGAAGCTCCAAAACCATTTCGTTTCTGATATCGCTCTGGGTATCAATCGGAGAAACCGGAAAATATCCTTCTTTATGGCGCGGTTTATGCCCAAGATTAGGCATTTCGTCTTTGCCGCTGTTCCATATGCCTTCTTCTGAATCAAGAAAATAATATCCTGAATTCGAAGTCTGGTCATACCTTATATCGTCAAATATAAAAAATTCGGCTTCCGGACCAAAATATGCCGTATCTGCGATACCGGTGGATTTTAGATATTTTTCTGCTTTCTGCGCTATATAACGCGGGTCTTTATCATAAAATTTTCCAGTCATCGGGTCTTTAATATTGCATGCAATAGACAGTGTTTTCGCTTCCATAAAAGGGTCTAAAAATGCCGTTTTAGGGTCAGGAATAACAAGCATATCCGATGCTTCGATAGACTGCCATCCTCTTATGCTTGAACCGTCAAAACCAAATCCTTCCTGAAAAGAATCTTCGGATACTTCGCTGATAGGCACGATAAAATGCTGCCATGTGCCAAGTAAATCACAAAACTTTACGTCAACCATCTGGACTTCGTTTTCTTTAATAAATTGCATCACTTCATTTTCATTCATGTTGCCTCCGAAAATAATTATTTTTATTAATTTTTAAATAAGATAGCGCTGCTTCATTTACACTTAAATTTATATTTTATTTCTTTATTCTTTACATTTTTTATATCTTTTTATATAGCTTCTTCGCCTTTTTCGCCTGTCCTTATTCTCATAATCTCTTCAACCGGCAATATAAATATCTTTCCGTCGCCGATTCTTCCAGTTTTTGCTGCCGACATTATAGCTTCTACAATTGAAGATATCATATCGTCGCCTGCGACTATTTCAATTTTTATTTTCGGTAAAAAATCTACGACATACTCCGCTCCTCTGTAAAGTTCGGTATGCCCTTTCTGCCGTCCATAGCCTTTTACTTCGCTTACGGTCATCCCTTTTATGCCTAATTTATTCAATGCATCCTTCACATCGTCTAATTTAAAAGGCTTAAAAATAGCTTCTATTTTTTTCATATTGTCTCCTTAAGATTAAAGCAAAAAATATGCCAGTTATATATGCATAAAATTGTATAAAATATTCTCTAATTATGTAATTTTTGCCCAAAATTTAATCAATCAATAAAATTGTGATTAAAACTTAAGCTATTCTCTAAAATTTACAAAAGATAATTCTATATTTATATCAAAATTTTTCAAATCTGCAATAATTTTCTGCAGCTCGTCTTTTGATTTTGAACTAACTCTTAAATGGTCTTTTAAATTTTCAATAGTAGTTTTTGGCGATATTTTTTTGATTTCTTGAATTATAAGCTTAGATGGCTCTTTATCTATGCCTTCTTTAATTTCTACTTCCTGCCTGACCATTCCTTTGGAAGCGTCTTCTTTCTTTTTAAAGTCCAGATATTTAATCGACAATCCTCTTTTAATAAGCCGTCCCTTAAATATATCTATAACCGCTTCAAGTTTAAAATCGTCGTCTGCTAATATTTTAACAATATTTTCTTCTCTTTTTATTTCGCTTTGTGAGCCTTTAAAATCATAACGGCTTGATATTTCTTTTGAAGTTTGATTTATCGCATTATCAACCTCTTGAAGATCCGCTTTTGAAACAATATCGAAAGAAGACATGATTTACTCCTTTTCATAAATTATTTTATAAGATGCTGGAAATTGAGCGCTGAATATACTGTTTTTTATGTTTTTATTGAACTTTTCATTTAAATAATAAGTTTCTATCCTGCCCTGCATTGTGACAATTAAAATAGAATCGATTTTATAGCTATTCTTTGCAAAATTTATATAAATTAATCTGGCGCGCTGAAATTTTAAAGGCCGCAGTTCGATTTTCCATGAATTAGTTTTACGATTGTCGATTATATTAACTACTTTAAAATATTTTTTCATATTCCCGAGCAGTGAAATAACATCGGGCGGAAAACCTCCGATATTGCTATTTATGTTATAAACAAGAACCTGCTTGAGTCTGCCGTTAACCGCATACAATTTTTTATTGAAATATAATTCTTTTTGTTTGTAAGGCGATGTATATATCCATGCCAATTTATCCGGTTTTTTATAGAAAAACATACCTTTTGAATTAATTGACTGCGAATATCCCCTTAAAATTTCTTTCTGTATAAAGTCTGCAGTAATAGAATTTATATTTGAATATTTTTGTTCTATTTTTTTTATAACGATATTATTTCCTATTGCATAAGTAATTTTAATATTTGACATAATTAAAACAATAACAGAAACCGATAAAATTAACAAACGCAAATTAAAATACGACGATAATCTCTTCACTTAATTATTCTCCCTTTATTATTTAAAATTCCTTCGCTCTGCAGTCTTTCAATAAGCCTTGCAGCCCTGTTAAACCCGATTCTGAAGTTTCTCTGGACAAACGAAATCGAAACGTATTCCATATTTCGCTCATTAATTAAATCTAACAATTCTTCATGCAAATTTTCATCCTGGGTATTTTCTGTAATTCTATCAAAATTATTAGATTTTTCAAACTCATTTATTAACAGTTCTTTTTTTTGTGACGGCAAATGCCTGTTCACAATTGAATTTATAACATTCTGGATTTCTTCTTCGCTTATATACGCCCCATGAATCCTTAACAGTTTACCTTGCCCGGGGGGAAGGAAAAGCATATCTCCGTTACCAAGCAGTTCTTCCGCGCCGTTTGAATCTAAAATGGTTCTTGAATCTATCTTGGAAGATACCAAAAACGCTAGTCTTGAAGGCATATTTGCTTTTATAACGCCTGTAATGACATTAACAGAGGGGCGCTGCGTCGCTATAACTAAATGTATTCCGCAAGCTCTTGCCATCTGAGACAATCTCATGATAGAAGTCTCGACGTCTTTCGGACTGACAAGCATGAGATCGCTTAACTCATCTATTATAATAACTAAAAAAGGCAGTATCTGTTTATGATTTTGTTTCAAATATACGTTATACTGTTCGATATTTCTAACCTTTGCCTCCTGCATCATTTTATATCTGTCTTCCATTTCTTTAACCGCCCAGCTTAACGCCGCCGCCGCTTTTTTAGGGTCGCATACTACATCGGTAACAAGATGCGGCAGCCCTTCGTAAAAAGTTAATTCCAATCTTTTAGGGTCTATCATTAAAAAATTAACTTCTTCGTATGTTGCCTTAAATAATATGCTGGTAATCAGCGTATTTAAAAAAACGCTTTTGCCGGAACCGGTCGAACCTGCTACAAGCAAATGGGGGCACTTTGCAAGATCAAAAACTGCGTTATTTCCTTTTGGCCCTTTACCAAGCACAATAGTTAGAAGCGACTTTGAATTTTTAAATTCTGCAGAATTAATCAATTCAGAAAAATAAACCGTTTCTCTCTTTCTATTAGGCACTTCAATGCCTACGGCAGATTTACCCTGAATAACGCCGGTGATTCTTACGGGTTTTGATTTTAAAGCCATGGTTAAATCTTCGGAAACTGTTTGGATTTTGCCTACTTTTACTCCGCTTTCTGGCTCAAATTCGTACATTGTAATAATAGGGCCGGGTTCAATTCCGGTAATACGTCCTTTAATTCCCAAATCCGATAATTTTTTTTCTATTATTTTTGCATTTTGCGTTAATTCAATTTCATCTATTTTTTGTTTTTCATCAATGACTCTAATCGGCAAAATAGACGGCAGCGGAATTTCAAACTCCTTACTTATTGCAGTATCTGGCAAATTATTACTACTATCATTTTCAGGGTCTGTTTCATCCGCTCTTTCGTCAATCCGGCTTTCTATATTTTTATTTTTATCTGTGCTATGAGTTATGCTGTCTCCTTCAACATCAATGCTGTCTTCATGTTTTAATATATATTTTTTAATTGGATAATCATCACCTTCTGTTTTATCGATATCTTTAGATTGTTCTATTTTTTTATCGTCAGAGTGCCCATATTTTTTTTCATCATTGTAATGATTTTTTAAATCGGGAGTATACCATAGATTATTCGCCTTATTATTTTTACCGCTTAATTCAAATTCACCGCTATATTTTAAATCGCCGCCATAATTATTAATTTTATTTTTATTGAAACCATTCAATTTCTTTTTGATTTTCAGTTTTGTTTTTACACTAGCGCATATGTTATAAAATTTTCCTTTTAGATTATTTGAAATAGGCTGATCAGCCAAAAGTTTATCATTGTTTGCCGTCATATCTTCATCTTTAGTTTTAAGCCCTTGAGATTTAATTTTTAGCAAAGAGTATACTCTTGTCTTTAATTTATTTTTATAATTTATAAGAGCCGTATATAATTTTTTTAAATCAGAATTATCAAATAACAATAAAAAAACTATTAAATAACAAAACAAAATAACTAATATTACGCCTATTTCCCCCAGCAATCTTTCCCCTGAATTTAATAATTCTTCCCCTATTAATCCGCCGCCGGATATACTAAATTGATGGTATAACGAATCATAGCTTATCAAGTTAAGAAATATTAATGAATTGATGTAAAATAATACTAATCCGGAATAAAATTTATAGTTCTTTTTAGTTATTGTTAAAATAATTCCGATAACAAAACAGAGCAATATCAGCAAAAAATAACCGTAGCCGAAAATTTGAAGCATCCACATTGAGATAAAAGAACCGAATTCACCACCTAAGTTTACACTGCGCTTTACGGCTATCGAATATGAATTTGAAGATATTTGATATACATTGTATGAAAGGAGAGAAATAAAACAATATACCGACGATAATATTAAAACAATGGAACCCAAAAATCTTTTATAATGCTGCATAATATATTTAACTAATAACTTAATAATTTTGTAATATTATTTTTTATCTATCCGGCTACGACTTTTTATATTATAACCATGCAAATTAATATTATATTATATTTTGATTTAAATGAAAGAATTAATTACTTTTTCGGATAACGCATAGTTTATTTACTTAGAGGTTTATTTCAAGAATTTTTTACTAATGCACAGTTTTTTAATACAAATATATATAAACATCTGTATAAATATCTATGTAAACATATTAGGATTAGGATTCAAAAAAGCGGCGAGTGTTTAAATAATTTCTTCAGAGCCGAAATATGATTTTAAAGCCTCAGGAATTCTCACATTTCCGTCTATTGTCTGATAATTTTCTATAATTGCTATCATAACCCGCGGCAGAGCAAGCCCTGACCCGTTTAATGTGGCTACAAATTCAGGTTTAGAATCATTTTCGCGTTTAAATTTTATATTTGCGCGCCTTGCTTGGAAAGTGTTAAAATTTGAGCAGGAACTTACTTCCAACCATTCGTTTATACCTGGAGCATAAACTTCAATATCATATTTTTCAGCCGCAGAAAAACTTAAATCACCAGTGCATATTTTGACTAATCTGTGCGGCAAATCCAGCCGGTTCAAAATATCCTGAGCATCTGCAATAAGTTTAAAAAGCTCTTCCTTCGCATCTTCCGGCTTTATAATTTTAACAAGTTCAACTTTATCAAACTGATGTCCTCTTTTAATACCTCGGGAATCTTTGCCTGCCGACATTTTTTCTTTTCTAAAACAGGCGGTATATGCAGCGTGGCGTATCGGCAAGTCGCAGGCATTCAGTACCTCGTTTCTGTACATATTAGTGACGGGAACTTCGGCTGTGGGCACAAACCACATATCAGAATCGGTATCCATATATAAATTATCGGCAAACTTCGGCAGCTGTCCAGTACCGATTAGACATTCCTTGTTAACCATAAACGGGGAATAAACCTCTTCATACCCGTGTTCGCAAGTATGAGTATCAAGCATAAAATTAATAACCGCCCTTTGCAGCTTGGCAAAAGAATTCTTTAAAATATAAAACCTTGTTCCGGATATTTTTACGCCGCGGTTAAAATCTAGACATCCCTTAGCCTCTCCAATTTCATAATGAGTTTTTAACTGAAAATCAAATGTCTTTTTCTCATTGAAATATGATACCGGTATATTTTCAGAATCATCTTTGCCGAGAGGAACTTCGGGATCCGGAAGGTTGGGGACTTCAAGCATAAGATTGTTAAACTTATCCTCTATATCCCTTAGTAAATCTTCTTCTTCTTTTATCCGTAAATTTATTGTTTTAACATCTTCTTTTTTTGATTGAATAATAGATGCATCTTTTTCTTTTGCAATTTCTGAAGATAGTGTTTTTCTTTTATTCCTTAAATTTTCAACAATAAATAATTTATTTCTTTTTATTTCGTCAAGTTCGTAAATCTCGTCTATCGGAGCGTCAATATAAAGCTTCTCAATCTCTTTTTTTACAAAATCTTTTTGTTCCCTTATCAGTTTTATATCAAGCATATTAATTATCCTTTTAATAATATGCTTATTGTATTATCGCTAAATTCTACAAAGCCTTCTTTAGCGTCTATTTCATTATACTCATCTTTTATTTTATATTTTATTTTACCTTCATTTAAAAATGAAATAAAATTAATATGTCCGGGTAAAATACCCTCTATACCGCATTTGGCCGGAATTTCGCAGTAATCCACATCATTGTTTTCAATCAAAATCTTTTTCGTATTCACAACTTTTAATTTTATCGGCATTTTTTTTAAAAATTAATTTTAATTATTTTTAAATTTTATATATTTTCAGCCTTATTTTTTTAAATTTTTCGCCTTTTCCATAGCTTCATCCATTGTGCCGACCATATAGAACGCTTGCTCCGGCACGTCGTCATATTTGCCTTCTACTAATTCTTTAAAACCTCTTATAGTTTCATTAAGGGGCACATATCTTCCGGGAGCTCCTGTAAAAACTTCTGCAACAAAAAAAGGCTGAGATAAAAATCTTTGAATCTTTCTTGCTCTTGCTACTATTATTTTATCGTCTTCCGACAATTCGTCGATACCTAAAATTGCTATAATATCCTGAAGTTCCTTATATTTCTGCAATACTGTCTGCACTTTTCTTGCCACGTTATAATGTTCTTCTCCGATGATATTTTTATCCAACGCTCTCGATGTCGAATCCAATGGATCAACGGCGGGATATATTCCTAAATCAGCAATCTGCCTAGATAAAACTGTAGTGGCATCAAGATGCGCAAATGTTGTAGCAGGAGCCGGATCGGTTAAGTCGTCAGCAGGAACGTAGACCGCTTGAACAGAAGTTATAGAACCTTTTTTTGTACTTGTTATTCTTTCTTCAAGCTCACCCATATCCGTAGCGAGCGTCGGCTGATATCCGACTGCAGAAGGAATTCTGCCTAAAATAGAACTGACTTCTGAATTTGCTTGCGCAAATCTAAAGATATTATCTATAAACAGCAAAACGTCTTGTTTTTCCTCGTCTCTAAAATATTCTGCCATTGTGAGAGCTGAAAGCGCAACCCTGGCTCTTGCTCCTGGCGGTTCGTTCATCTGTCCGTAAACTAATATCGCTTTGTCTAAAACTTTAGACTCTTTCATTTCAGTCCACAAGTCGGTTCCTTCTCTGGTTCTTTCGCCGACACCTGCAAATACTGAATAGCCGCCGTGTTCAATTGCAATATTATGAATCAGTTCCATAACTAAAACTGTTTTACCTACGCCCGCGCCGCCAAATAAACCGGCTTTACCGCCTTTTATATATGGTTCGAGAAGATCAAGAACTTTTATGCCGGTTTCATAAATTTCAAATGATGTCGCCTGTTCTTCAAATGCCGGAGCAGGTCTGTGTATTGGGAGCTTGGCTGATGTTTGCACCGGGCCCAACTTATCTACCGGTTCTCCTATAACATTAAAAATTCTGCCTAATACAGGTTTTCCCACAGGAACGGAAATATTAGTACCGGTATCTAGAACCTTCATACCTCTTACCAGACCGTCGGTAGAATCAAGCGCTATACATCTTACGGTATCTTCGCCCAAATGCTGGGACACTTCAAGCACAAGATTATATTCTGAATCATTTATATGCGGATTTGTAAGTTTTAGCGCATTATAAATAGCAGGTAATTTTTTATTTTCAAATTTTACATCTACTACAGGTCCTTTTACCTGTATGAGTATGCCTTCATTCATCTACAATCCTCCAAGGAATTATTTAAGCGCGTTAGCTCCATTCACTAAATCTAATATTTCAAGCGTAACTGCAGTCTGTCTGGCTTTATTAAATGAAAGAGTTAATTTATTTATTAATTTTCCGGCATTTCTTGTAGCATTATCCATAGCGTTCATTCTTGATGCCTGTTCGCCGGCATTAGATTCAAACAATCTTATATCTATTTCAACTTTTATATAATCATTAAATATTGTACTTAAAACTTCCTCATCGTTCGAGTCGGGTTCAATCACATAATCTTCGACATTTACATTCTCTGTCGTCTTCTCAAAAGGAAATATTTTTTTGCAGTCAGGTTTTTGATTTACAGGAGAAAAATATCTGCTTGAAATAATGTTCAATTCATCTATTTTTCCGTTTATAAAGTCTTCCGCCACAATTTTAGATAGCTTTTCCGTTATACTGCTTTCTTCTTTTTTAACAGAAGTACCTGAATTAAAATTAATTCGATAACCGTGTCTTTTAAAAAAATCAGCGCCTTTTTTACCAACAATATATAAATTGATATTATTATTTTCAAGATTTCTTCTTTTTATATTATCTAATAATTCTTTAAATATATTAACATTAAATGCGCCGCATAGACCTCTGTCCGAAGTTATAACGATAAAACCAACATTGTTAACCTTTTCTCTGATTTGAAAAAACGAACTATCTCTAAGCAATATATTATTTGTCATATTAACGACAACCTGTTCGTAAGCTGTCGCATACGGCTTAAATTCATTCATAGCAAGCTGCGCTTTTTTCAATTTTGCGCCGGCAACCATCTTCATGGCTTTTGTTATCTGCCTAGTATTTTTAACGCTTGCTATTTTTCTTTTTATAGATTTTAAATTTGCCATATATTTTTATTTTTATATAATTAATTAATCTTCAGCAAAAAGCGGCTTAAATTTATCTAATGCAGAAATAAGTTTTTTCTTTATATCGTCGTCAATCTGTTTTTTTTCTCTAATTCCTTCTAATATATCGGAATTATTATTTTCTATATAAGATAACAACTCCTGTTCATATTTTCGCAGCGAAGATGTTTTGTATCCCTTGCAATATCCGTTGTTTGCGGCGAATAATATAATAACTTCCTGCTCAATGGGCATAGGTTTATACTGCTCCTGTTTCAACAGCTCCGACATCATAATGCCGTTTGCTATCATTTCTTGCGTAATTTTATCAAGGTCGGCGCCAAATTGCACAAATGCTGCCAGTTCCCTATATTGAGCCAGCGATAATCTTAAGCCGCCGGCAACTTGTTTCATTGCCTTAATTTGCGCATCGCCTCCAACTCTCGATACTGACATACCTGCATTGACAGCCGGTCGAATACCTGCATAAAACAAATCTGTTTCTAAGAATATCTGCCCGTCGGTGATGGAAATAACGTTCGTCGGAATATAAGCCGCCACATCTCCAGCCTGGGTTTCAATAATCGGCAGTGCGGTTAGCGAACCGCCTCCCAGTTCGTCGTTTAATTTTGCAGATCTTTCTAATAATCTGGAATGCAAATAAAAAACATCGCCCGGATATGCTTCCCTTCCCGGCGGTCTTCTGAGAAGCAGAGAAAGCTGTCTATAAGCCACAGCATGTTTTGAGAGGTCATCGTAGACAATAAGGCAATGCATCTTATTGTCTCTAAAATATTCTCCCATAGTTGCTCCGGTATATGGAGCAAAATATTGAAGCGTTGCGGGATCGCTCGCATTTGCCGCAATTATTGTCGTGTATTCCATTGCTCCTTCCTGGAATAATTTGTCGTAAATAACGGACACACTGGACTGTTTTTGTCCTATAGCAACATATATACAGTAAATCCCAGAATTTTTCTGATTTATAATTGTATCGATGGCGATTGCAGTTTTACCCGTCTGTCTGTCTCCGATAATAAGTTCTCTTTGACCGCGACCTATAGGAATAAGAGCATCTATAACCTTAAGCCCCGTATACATAGGTTCATTAACTTTTTTTCTTTCTACTATACCGACGGCTTTTCTCTCAATCGGCGAATATGCCGTGGCGTTAAGCGGGCCTTTACCGTCAATAGGTCTGCCTAAACCGTCGAGTACTCTGCCTATAATTTCTTTTCCTACGGGAGCCTGAGCGATATTGCCTGTCCTTTTAACAACATCACCCTCTTTAACTCTATAATCTTCCCCGAGAATTGCTACGCCCACGTTATCTTCTTCAAGATCCAAAACGTATCCGAAGATATCCGGACTAAATTCCAACATTTCGCCGGACATAACATTATTTAAACCGTATATTTTCGCAACTCCGTCGCCGACCGATAAAACAATCCCTACTTCACTTGTATCTATGCTTTTCTTATATGTTTCTATTCTTTTTTTAATAATATCCGTTAGTTCCGAGGCTTTAATTCCCATATACAAAAGCTCCTTGTTTTAAAAATGTCGCTATATTTTTAATTTGTGTCATTATACTTCCGTCAAATATTTTTCCATTAATTTTTATTAAAAATCCGCCTATTACATCTGATTCTGTAATCTCTTCTAAGATTATTTTTTTGTTTAATTTATTTTCAATTTTTTCCTGCACCATTTTTAATTCATTGTTATTAAGTTTTTTGCCGGAAATAATCGTCATCTTAACCAAACCGTCTTTTTCATCTTTTATTTTTACAAATTCTTCAAATATATTATTCATGGAATTAATTCTTTCGTTTTCTACTAGTAAAGAAAGAAATACTGCCAAAATTTTATTTACCGATAAATATTCGCTTAAAATATTCATAGTATCAATTCTTTCTTTTTTGTCGATAAACGGCAGCCCGATATATTCTTTAAAATCAGAATTGTTTTTATCGTTATAATAGTCTACTATTTTTTTAAAATCGGCGTAGGTATTATCAATATCTTTTTTTTCAAAAGACGCATCTATAAGCGCATTCGCATATCTTTTTAAAACTGTGCCGTTATCAGACAATTGCTTCACCTATATTTTCAATCAATTTTTTGTTTATTTTTTCCTGCAATTCAGGAGTTAATTCGTCAAGTATAATTTTCTGGGCTAATTCTATAGACATACTTACCGCTTCTTCGTACAGCTCCCGCTTCTGTCTGTCTAATTCCGTCTGCGCTAAAACCTCGTATCTTTCATATATCTTAGCGGCAGTCTTCTTTGTCTCTTCAATTATCCTCTCTTTTTCTATCAAAGCTTCCGATTTAGCTTTTTCCTTAAGCGCATCCATTTCTTTTTTAACGTCTTCAAGCTGTTTTTTTGCGCTATCCAAAAGTGCCTGAGCTCTTTTTTCAGATTCCTCAGCTCTATTGAGAGCATCTATAATATCCGTTTTTCTTTTGTTAAAATATGGGGATATATATTTAATGAGTATATAGGTCAGACCCGCGACAAGGATAAGAGTATCAAATATACGCCAGAATAATTCCATTATTGTATTGTATTATTAAATTAATCTATTATTTTATTAACTATTAATTTTGATATTGCAGACGATTCAGTTTTAATTGAATCATAAATTGAACCTCTTGATTTTTTTATATCTTCTATTTTTTTATCAAAAATTTCCGCTGCCTCTTTCTTTGCCGCTTCAAGCATTTTGTTTGCTATGTTAGTTGCATCTTTATGATAATCTTCTCTGATTTGATTAAGAAATAATTTATATTCTTTTTTTTCGTCTTCAATATTTTTTAGAATCTTTTCCACCGACGTTTCATAATTTTTCTGTTTGTCGATATTTGAATCAAGCATCTCCCGTCTTTTTTTAATTATATCTTTTATCGGTTTAAATAAAAAAATATTTATCAGATAAGTAAAAATTAAAAAAGCCGCCGCCTCAAAAAGGAGTCCCTGCCATGTGATGACTAATTCTTTCATTTGGTGAATAGTTATTAATAAGTTAATTTCAAATTACAATTTAGTTTAAATTTTGCACTTTGCATCGATATAATCATATTATTTATTATTTTTTAAATATTTTTCAATATGCATTATATACAATTAAGTAATCTTAAATATCATAAATACCTTACTAAAGTCAAGTAAAATTTATTTCTATAAATACTTTTATATGGTTTTTAATTAGCCAATTAATTAATCTAAAAGCGATTCAATAATTTTTTCCAGCTGACCGTCTGAGTTAAACTTTATTTCTATATTTCCTTGAACTTTATTTTTGTAATGATTGATTTTATAATTAATTTTTACCTGCGCCTGTATTTTTTCAAATATTTTATTTTCGTAATCTTTTATTTGTGCCTGCAAAGCTGAAAACGTCTCATCGGATGAACTGTCGGCGTTTCTATTTTTTGTTCGGTCTTTTGAATTTATAACAGTATCATTGGTTATCTTAAAATTTTTTACATATTCTTCTACTTCCCTTACGGTCAGTTTTTCCTTATCTATTTTATTAGCGAGGCTTAATGCTTCGGTTTCGGATAAACCTATTAAATTCCTTGCATGTGACGGCGATATGACACCGTTAATAATATTTTCTTTTATCTCAGGGCTTAACGACAGCAATCGCAGCATATTAGTAATAGTTGCTCTATCTTTTCCAATTTTTGCAGACAGTTCTTCGTGCGTCAGGTTAAATTCGTCTATTAGTTTCTTATAGCATTGAGCTTCCTCTATGACGTTCAGGTCCTGACGCTGAATATTTTCTATCAGCGCTATCTCAATAGCTTTTGACCCGCTTAAATCTTTTATTATTGCCGGAATCGTTTTAAAATTAAGCTGCTTCGCAGCTCTGTATCTTCTTTCGCCTGCTATTAGGTCGTATATATCGCCTTCGGTGCTGTCTTCCGTATCTACTGCGGATTTTGTTACGAGCAGAGGTTGAATTATTCCGTTCTCTTTTATCGAATTTTTTAATTCTTCCAGTTTTTTATCGTCAAAATATATTCTTGGCTGATAAATTCCGGTTTTTATTTTATTTATATCTATTTCTAATATTTTATAGTCAGAAGATTCATTGCTATCGCCGTTATCGGATAGCAAAGCGCCAAGTCCTCTTCCAAGAACGTTTCGCTTGATTTTCAAAGTGTTGTCCCGCTTATGCTCAAACATTTTTTTAAAATAAACTTAATATAAAGATATTATCTAACTTTGTATTTATTATATTGTATTTATTATATTCATTAATTATTTATTATATATAATCTTCCTTGCGTTCTTCATTTTTTTTATTTTTATTTTATTAATACGTTGTCTGTTTTTTTAGTTCCGGGGCATGCATGACAGTTATCGATTATGCTGCTGCGTCATTATGCCGCTCTATTTAAAATTTCCTTAGTTAATTCTAAATAGCTGCTTGCCCCTTTGGAATTGATCTCATATAAAATAATAGGTTTGCCAAAACTTGAACTTTCCGACAATTTAATATTTCTAGGTATAACATTTTCATAAATTTTATCGCCGAAATATTTCTTAACTTCGTTTATTATCTGATGAGTCAGGTTCATTCTTGAGTCGTACATTGTAAACAAAACGCCTTCAACGGTTAATTTTTTATTCAGTTTTTGATTTACTATTTTTATAGTACTCATAAGCCTTGATATCCCTTCTAGGGAATAATATTCACACTGCATTGGTATAAGAGCGCTATCTGAAGCAACTAAAGCATTGATAGTGAGAAGTCCAAGGGATGGAGGGGTATCAATAAAAATAAAATCAAAATCTGTCGAAATTTTTTCTATTATATTCTTTTTCAGCAGATACTCTCTGTCTTTAATATCGACAATTTCAACCTCTATTCCAGCTAAATCTGAAGATGCGGGGATTACGAACAAATTTTTCATTTCAGTAGGCAAGATAGCTTCCGTCGTATTTGCAGAATTAAGTAAGCAGTCGTAAACCGTTAGCGTATTTTTATCGTTTCTGCTTATTTGTATATTTAATCCGCTGGTAGCATTTGCCTGAGGGTCTGCATCTATAAGCAAAACTTTTTTTTCGTACGCGGCAAGGCACGCCGCAACATTCACGGCTGTTGTAGTTTTGCCTACTCCTCCTTTTTGATTGGAAATACAGATAGTTTTAGCCATATAGCAATATCATATAATAAAACTTAAGTTATATATTATTCATTATCTTAAAATTCACGATTTGTTTAAATTTTTTATCTCTGTCATTATTATTTTTATACATTAAAATTTTATTAATGTAAAGACTTTTATCGTTATATTTCCTGTTTGCTATTGCATCTGCATCTTTTATGTCCGTTAAAAACAATATTAAATTTACCGGCAATTCTAAATTTTTTATATTAATAGAGTCTATTAAATGAAATAATTCAGTTACGTTGAATGCTGCTCTGGTAATTATTGTATTAACTTTCGGCAATTCATATATTTTATATATATTTTCATTGATGCAGTAAAAATTCCGTAAACCAAGCCTTCTGACAGCGTATTTTTGAAAAGCGCACTTTTTTAATACTGACTCGATTGAATATAAAGTCGCATCAGAAAAAATTTTTAATATTATTCCAGGCAAACCGGCTCCTGAACCTATATCTAATAATTTCAATATATTTTTACCGTTATAATTATCTTGTTTTTTTATTCCTATATTATTGTCATTGCAGCCATTATTAAATTTATTATCTTGATGCCCTACATTATTTCTTAAGTTTTCAAAATTTTCAAAAGAACTGCTGTTTAGGATTTTAAATACCATTAATGAATCTATTATATTTCTTTCTATAAATTCCAACGGTTCAGTGATTGCTGTAAGATTGATTTTTTTATTCCAATCTATCAGTTCTTTATAAAAAATATAAGCTTTCTTCAAAAGTTCTTCTATTTCGTCGGATGTTGCAGTTCTGCTAAAAATGATTTTATTTAAATCTTTTTTATATATTGATTCTTTTAAATATGCGGTAAATTCATTTTCATGCATTTTATTTTTGCAGTCAAAATTAATTGATTAATTTATCAATAGATATTTGTTTCACATGAAACATCAATAATTAATGATTTAAACTAAATAAATTATTCACCTAAGTAATTAAAGAAAGCGGCTTGCATAGCTTATTTTGTTACAATAAAACATTTTGCTATTGCTATTCGTAAGTATGTCTTATAAATAAATATATAATATAAAAAAATATTTTTATTGTTTAACAAAGCGTAATGTGATATTATACGGGAAAAATGGAAATTAATTTTAATTTTATTTTTTTAATGTTTCAATTTATTTTCACAATATTAACAAAAAAAATAGTATGCAAAGCAATTATGTTTTAGGTTTGCAATAAAATTTTAATATATTTGCAGGGACACTGCAACATTATTTATGCTATACTCTAAATATTATTAATTAATTTTAAGGAGAATGTTTAAAATGAAAAACAAAAAATTTATCGTATTTTTTATTTTTATTGCTTTAGTAGCATTTATGGCGTTTAAACCAGGCAAAGCTAATGCTTATGGTTTAAATTACAGCAAGTTTTACATTGCAGTTAACGGCGGTTTGGGTTCAACGTCCTTAGGCAGCGGTTTTTCGTCAAAATCCGGCGGTACATACAATTTCACGCTTGGCGATAATTACCATATGAATAATATAGTCATAGGCGGGGGCGCTCTGTTAGGTTATGCCGACAATGGCAGTTACAGCGACAATGGAAATTCATTCAATGTTCATTCTGTATATTACGGGGCTTTCGTTAAGGGCGGATATGACTATGAAAATTTTACCCCTTTTGTAAAAGTAGGCTACATAGGATATTCTTACTCTACATCCAGCAATAGTAGTAGTTATAGTATAAGTTCCGAGGGCGGCGTTTTATATGGCGTAGGGGTAAAATATTCTTTCACAAACAATTGGGGCGTAACGGCTCAATACATGGGCGCATCGCTATCAAGCAGCATTAGAGAAAACAACTATTTAATAGGCGTTGATTATAGTTTCTGATAATTTATTTGAGATTATATAATATTGCATAATAATATATTTATAAAATCAAATCACCGGTCCTATCGGTTTGACCGAAATTACAACCGACCGGACCGGTGATTTGACGTTTTTGATGATTTTAATCGGTATAAGTTTATATTGCCTCCGAGTTTTATTTATTATTAATACAATAAAAGCATATTTAACAAGTTTACTTCGTTTGAAATATTGAAATATTTGTCATTGAAAATTATATTGAAATTTGTCGGGTCCGTTATCCCATAACATACTGCCCACGGAAATTCCGCATATTTAGGCATTACAGGCAAAACCATATTGCCTTTAGAAAAGGTCTGCCTCAAGTTTTCCAACCATAAATCTCCATATCTCAACGGTTCATAAACACATTCTTGATGAACTGTACCAGATGAATGATTTTCGCATTGTTCAGATTCCTGCCGCCTAACCATGAATTGCAAATATGCCGCCGGCAGTGCAACCCATATTCTATCGGAATTTATTTTCTTGTCTAATTTGTTTAAATTTTTCCCTTTATCTGTGTTTAAAAAATATTTTATTTCTTCAACGGCCGTTAGTAGTTCGTGAGGAAGGTTTAACTGTTTTTTATTAGCTTCTATAATTACAAATTTCAACTGATTAAGCGTTTTATTAATTTTGTCTTCAGCTGCGTTAAAATTTATATTATTAAAAACAAAATTTTCGGAAGATGAAAAATCAGACCAGTCTTCAATTATTAAGGGACCTTTGAAATACATATTGTCAGGTATAATACCTGAGGATGCATCAGAATCTTTAAGCATCAGCGTTAGATTGGGATCGCTTAATCTCTCCAATAACTTTTCTGCATATTTTGTGCTTGCGCAAGACTTAGCACCATTATCATTGCTGCTGCAATGAGATTCTAGTCTAAAGTTCAAAAAAATACTCTCTATATTTTTAATTAATTCTTTGAAAATACCGGAATAATTTGGATTTATATTCCTCGCTATCATTCTATTTGATTCTTTTAAAAATATGCCGACGCTATCTGATAAAGAGTCTGAAATATATTCATTTTCTATTCTTCCGACAGGAACAAACGATATATTTTGTTTTAGCCCTGAATCTCCGGTTATTCTTGTAAATATTGAAGACCTCAGCATTATAATAAATGTTATAAGATCAATAGATTGTCTCAGCCACCTTCTCTTCATAATCTGTTTATTTTCTTCCTGCTGAAAACCGTCGTTATAAGCATTTTTAATAAAGTAGTCATTAACTAACATTATGATTTTTTTATCTAAATTATCTCCTGAAATTTTCTGCCCGTTTTCATCTGCAAACGCACCTCTTCCCCTGTAAATAAGCTGAACTATTTCCATTAGAGAAGATGCAATGTTAAAATTCGGAACCAGCGTAATAATTGTATCCGTTTTCGGAAATGACACACCCCTTCCGCCTGAACTTGTCATAAGGAATACCCTCGTTGCATCTCTTACATCAGGACTTACCAATCTCTCCCTTTCTATAGCTGAAACAGATGAATCTAAAATTTTGACATTGTCTTCATTTAAAATTAATAAACCTTCATCGGTTAAGTCTTTAGTTTTATAATATTCAAGAAGCTGTAGTTTTAAATCCGAAAGATAGTTTTTGTCCTGAGCAAAAAATATTATTTGATTAGATTTATTTTTTTTAACGGCGCTTACAATTTCATTTACACAAATGGATAAATTTTTATCTCTGAAATTTTTATTTATCGATTGCTCCTTAGTATCTAAAATTCCAGTTCCTTCTTTATTTTTTCTTTCATTTA
>JAKAQK010000110.1 GCA_021822625.1 bacterium
AAACCAGTCCCCACCTGAAATCTTCTTTAATTTTCCAAAATTTAAAACTGCAAAATCTGTCGATAATCAAATCTTCTACGGTAATTAAAGTTATTATAGTATTGTCATTCAATTTTATCCTGTTTGTTCTTTTTTTGTCATAAATATCGCCGCAAACGTCAATATAAATATCCAGTTCTTCGTTTACTATAAACCTGTCTATTTCTATAAAACCCCATTTTTCTAAAATAGTTAATAATGTTTTTTTGCTTTCTTTTGTAATTATATCTACATCTCCGGTCGTATAATTCCCCTGCGTATATATTTCAAGAGCTTCGCCTCCGACAATTACCGGAGGAAATTTGTCGTTGTTTTTTAATTCCTTCGTTAGAATTCCGATAAACGCTACCCTTCTTTTAGCCGGATCTTCAATATTTTTTAATGTTTCCAAAATATTATCCATAAGTTTCAATCGCAGTCGTCTATTACAATTATTTTATTTTTAGATTTTAAACCTGTTTTTATGGTAATTTTGTTTTTAGGCTTGTCGTAAATATTACATTTTCGACAGCTTTGCTTTTTTATTGCTCAGTATATTCATATAATACCATATTAAGGACCTTATTAATATTAATTCGATATAAATAAAATTTATATTTATGATAAATTTTGCTTGACATAATATTATTCAAGGTATCAAGGTATATTGTATAAATAACTACTTATATAAGTCCTAATTTATATGATAGGGAGGTGATGAATATTACTGAAAAAAGTTTCTCATGTCTTTAAATTATTGAGCAATGTTAAATTGCAAGTAAATTCACCCACTAAATTGCGTTTATTTTCACCCACTTTAGGATTAATTTAAAAAACTAATTAAAATAAAAATAAATAATCGTATGTCGCTTATAATTATTATTTGATTTTCATCCCTCCTTTTGTTTATAATAACAACCCCGATAATCTTAAAATCGGAGTTATCGTCTATGAAAAATGTCCGGGTATCGAACTCGAAGTATGTTTCATCGGTAACCGCCCTGTTGTTGATATCTCATTCAGGTTCAATAATATAGAATAAGAAATTTAAAAATTCTGTTCAGATTTATGGGTTCATTATAGGTAGGGTATGATATAATATAATAGTTAATAAATTGAAGGATTATAATGAATTCAGAAAATTTAGACATAGAATTAAATGCCTCTTTGAAAGAAATAGACGCCGTTAATTCGTCTTACCATATAATAGCCGTAAAACCGGATAGAGAACTTGCGCTTTTTCTTTTTAAAAAGGATAAAATCGATTATATTTACAATGTATGCTCGCTGGAAGGCAATCCAATGACTTTCCCTGAAGTCCAGACCCTCCTGGACGGAGTTACCGTCGGCGGACACAAAATAGAAGACGAACAGCAGGTTTTAAACCAGAATAAAAGCGTTTCTCTTTTATTGTCTATGCTTCAAAATAAAGAATTTAAATTAGACAAAGAAACATTCTGCAAGCTTAATAAAATAGTATCGATTGGCGAATCTCTCAAACCGGGGGAATTCAGAACGGGGCAGGTAACAATCGGCGGAACCGATTATATTCCGCCTAAAGCGGACAAATTAGACGAGCTGTTTATTCAAGGCGTTAAAAAAATTTCAGGGATCGAAAATCCGGTTATACGTTCTTTCGTATTTTTCGGATTCGGAAGTCGGCATCAATTTTTTTGGGACGGAAATAAAAGGACGAGCAGACTTACGGCTAACGGCGTTTTACTTGAAAACGGTTTTCAGGCTTTAAATATTAAAGCAAAAGATGCGCTTAAATTCAATAAAGTTATGATAGATTTTTATAATTCAGGCAGTTATAACGTTTTACTGTCTTACCTTTTGCCCTATTACGAACGTTCGCTGTATATATCCTAAATTATGCCCCATCTAGCAAAAACTAACTTTATACCTCTGCCTATCAGGTAATCTAAACGTTTTATATCGATCCCCGGAATATTTTGACGCTTTTATTAAATTTTCTTTATTCAATAAATCAACTGGTCTTTTTTTTTGCTTCAATCAACCAGCGTACTATTAATGCATATTCGGACAATGATAACTGTTTCTCTGGACTATTTTTTCAAATGAAGCGCAAAGCAGCATAATGACTTTAATATCTTCCGTTAGTAAATTTTTCATAAATTACCTTAATTTAAAGAATTTAACGCTAATGCCATTAGATAATTTAAGGCTTTTTCTTTAGCTTTATAAGAAAGCTATTCATTACAACATCTATGGCGTGTACGTTTTTCTAAATATAAGTAATTTTTTTTCATTTTACTCTTTTAAGCTTTGTCTTTTTATTCTGTAAGTATTTATAACTTTTATT
The DNA here is from genome assembly GCA_021822625.1 of bacterium. Classification (GTDB taxonomy): domain Bacteria; phylum SZUA-79; class SZUA-79; order Acidulodesulfobacterales; family Acidulodesulfobacteraceae; genus Acididesulfobacter. The sequence goes on from JAKAQK010000110.1 coordinate 2,345, forward strand.
AGTTGTCTCGTTATTGCGATTAAAAGATTCATTGCGAGCTTAATTAAATAAAATGCTATTTTTATTAAATTTACGATTAATGTTCCAACAAAGAATCCTATTATTAATCCATAGAAAATATCTCTAAACATAATTTCCTATAATTTTCGTATTAATTTATAAATACGCAAAATTTGAATAAGCTTATAATAAACGATTTATTTAAATAATTTAAAGAATATCAAATTATTTATTAATCTTTGACTTTAAGGATTCTACTTTTTGTTTCAGCCTTCCAAGCCCCGATTTCCTGTAATCTATAGCCATATTGGCATATACTCGGTTTGAATCCTCTCTTAGGACATCGAAACCGGTTTTAACAATATTTAGAAGGCTGTCTATGTTTTCGCTCTCTATTATAGTAGCCATTGGGGTTATCACATATTCAAGACCGGAGTCTTCGATTATTTTGGATACCTTGGAAACATACCTGCTTAAAGATTCTCCTTTATCAACCGGAAAGATACTGATAGACAATATATAACTCAAAGCTAAATTCCTTTTAAAATAAATTTAATTCGGTATGAAATAAAACTAAGCATTAAATATTTTAAATTTATTAAATTTAATGCTTTTATTTTTATATTAATTTTAAAACATTTTTAAAACTATTATATTAATTTCTATATTTATTCATATTTTATCAAGCACAAGATATTTAGTCAAATTTAATTTAAACAATTTAATTTAAAAGATAATAATAGCTTCTAATTTTATCTGATTAAACTCATATACGAATGCTGCCCCGATATAAGCTCCAGTCCTTGCTATGACTATGTATCCATAATAATTGCACCGCCGCCGTACGGCTTATTGACAATAGAAACCTAAAAAAATAATATATTTAAGGCTAAGATCATCTGAGATAATTAATTTATAGAGAAATTATATACTTATATCATCTATCAAATTAATACAATTTAAGTGTTGACCATTCATATTGTCGTTTATAGTTTAAAAAATTGAGTGAAATGAGTAAAGCATTACTTATAATTAATCATATAATGTCTAAATGGCTTTTGAATAATCGATTGCATACAAATCAAATAAATTTTACATACCAATCTTCTGAATTAAGATCTATCATTCCTATAGCTTGGAAACAAATTTTTTGTATTTGCTCCGCTGATAAATTTACTTCAAAAAAATAACCATTTTTTAGTTGACGAAATGCTCTGAATTTTTTTTCATTTTTATCTATATATCTTTTGAAATTTTCGGCGATAATTTCAAATTTATCTGGTTCTAAATCAGCTATTGTATTTAAAGTTTTTTCTAAAACATCACGCCATGTTTTAACTTCTAATTTTTGCCCTAAGATATTTAGTTCAGTCGGGGTAGTACCTGTAACTTGTTTTGAACTGTTAGAATTAACTTTTTCTTCTCCAAAATAATTCCAAATTTTAAGAGCTTCATTTGCTAATAATTCTGACCTGCTCTCAATTTCCGCTTTTGTCCAAGAATTTAAATTTGCAAAATATTTATTAAGTTCTAAATGGCTTTCATTATATATCTGTTTTTTAGTATTGAAATCTGCATTAGATAGTTCAGGATTATATGCGGTTAAAGTTAAATTTCCTATGGTATCTAGAAGTAACTCATAAGTTTCTTCCCATTCTTTACCTATATCATTTTGCCATGTTTCTGATAATGTCTGAGGCATAACGTGTTCAATTGTTAGATTTTCAAAATTGGGTTCCTCTTTGTGCCCATAACTTTCTTCAAAAGTCTCAAGTATAAGTTTTGTTTTTAAATTAACGTCTCCCACACCCTTTTTATAAAATTTATTTTGAATAAATCTTAAATAAAATTCATTATCTTTAGGATAATTTTTTTCTTGTAGAAACAACTTTAATCCTTGAATAAAATCTTCTGAATTATTTTTGCTTATATTATTATAAATTGTAGGAAAAATTTTATTAAGTTGATTTGTAGGAATATTGCAAACAAAACGACGAATAAGGTAGTTTTCAAGAATTTTAAGAATTTCTACAAATTGCGAAACATCTAATTTATTTTCTTGGTAATCGTTGTAAATATTTAAAATAAATGGATAAGCAGTTGTGACTTCGATCCTGTTTAATCTATTAAAATATTTTTTTAATTCTTTTACAGGTTCATATTGAGGATATATAAAACGCTGGTAATAAATAGAATATTTTTCTAATTTTTGCAAATAATCGATAACATTAATTGACGATACAGTTTCTTTGATAGTGTGATAAACATCATTTTGTTTTACATTTCCTCCATCTCTCATTAAAAAATGTCTTATATATTCAGTTAAATTATCTGTTAATCTATTTTGCATAGGCTGCCAAAATTTATCATGAATTTCTTTTTGCTTATCTACATGAATACGCATAAAAAAATAATTGCGTATTAAATCAGCTTGGGTTAATGGTTTACCTTTGGCGTTTAAACTTTCAAATACCAAATATGGGTTATCATCTGGATCCAAAACGATGCTAACTACTGAAAAATAATTTGTAATAACTTCTTTTATTTTTGCATGTTCTAACTGAATTTGCCTTAATTTTTTTTCAAAAAAATCGTAAGCATTTTTAATTTGACTTTGAGTGTCATTATATTCTCCTTTGATTATATTTTTATAAATATCTCTATCATCTTGCGTTGGCATTAGCTTAAAATAATCATTATCTTTTTTATAAGGATTAACAAGTAAAGTATTGTTTATTTCATCGGCGAATTCTTTATTTTCATTATTTTTTGCTTTGTCACGTAAAATAGACAATAAAATAAATATCGTCGTTAATCGCTGTTGTCCATCAATTAACAAATATTTTGCAACTCCTTCAGGCACAGAAATCGTAGGCAAACTTACTATAGATCCAATAAAATGCGGTCTCGGATTTATTAGCTCGCAAAGCTCAACGATATCTTTCCATAAAGTATCCCATTCTTTTTTATCCCAACTATAAGGCCTTTGAAAAAGCGGTACGACATATTGTTTTGTTCCTTCCAAAATATTTTGAAGTTTAGTTTCATTTGCCTGCATATAACTCTCCTATTAGTCAAATATTTATTTTAAATATTATGAACATAATTTTGATTTGATAAATAATTTAATGCGCAATATAAAAAATTAGGTATATATTTTACAAATAAATAAACTTTTTTTTCCTGATAAAATTAAAATCTACACAGAATAATAGACAATATCTTTATTTTATCCTCATAAAACCTATGCTTGAGCCATCTAATTCAAATTGAACCCATTCTTTTGTTATATTAATACTTGGATGGCAATATGATTTTAATACTTTCCCGTCAGGGTATATTTGTATATTAAAAATACCGGGGGAATTAATAATGCAATTAGATTTATTTTTTTTAGAATAACCTTTTGCTAATTCTATAGCCTCTTCTTCGGAAACCATTCCGCCAAAAGAATATGTTGAGTACACACCTGGTAATAAACGGACAGTGCATACAGAAGTTTTTCTTGGAATTTTTATGGCGACTTCATAATCTGCTTTGTCTAGTTCTAATAAGGATAAGAGTGTGTCTAAATCTACGTTAATTGCCTGTAAATATTTTTTAGGGATAGGACTGGCAAGATTCTGCCAACCTTCTAAATGCCTTTTAAACTTATCAAGTTTAGTGTATCCTGAAGCGACAGCTATATCTTTTAAATCTTTTCCGGATTTTTGATGCTGGGATAAAAGATAATCTTTTACGTGCCGACAATAAACATAATCTTCTACTTTGTTTACTGAATTGCCGAATAAATTTAGATGTTGAAATGAAATTTCTTGATTTTTGTCCATGATTTACTCCTTACCGGAAATTATATTCCGGAAATAATTAGTTTCATTAGACCAAAAAACCCCGTGCTTAGGAAGAGCCTAAGCCACGGGGTTTTATTGGCTTTTTAGCTTCTTGTTAAAGCGGCTGCAATATGCCCTAAATCCCCGCTATTAAAAAATATGTATAAAAACCGCGCTAATTAGTGTATCAATATAATTAAACCAATTTTTTTAGGAAATTTATTAATCTATAATATATTTCAAATTATCGATTTTTATTTTTTTACTTTTAAGTATTTGTGTTTAATTTTATTATTAATTTTAAAAGATGTCAAGCGTCTAAAAATCAAACTTCGACGAATTTTTTATTTTAGTCTCCCTCTATATATTCAATTAATTTTTGCAATATTTTAACCATAGCAAAAGTATCGAGTTTACAGTATTTAAGAAGATTATTTTTAATGTTTTCAATTTCCTCGCAAGCATCTAAGCTATCGTTATTTAACCTTAATTCCCTGATTCTAAAGTATCCGTCTATTGCCAAAAGTCCGTTGTGTATCTCAATATTTTTGTAATCAAGCTCTAAATCATTGGGAAACATTGCCGGTAAAACGGATTTAAGCGAAAAACTACCGTTCATCTTCGGCAGGTAAAAACCTGTTAATGTTAATATAATTTCCTGAGGGAAAGAGCGTTTAAATTCCCCAGTATTTTAATGTAAAATAACTCCCATTAAATTTGTATTTTGAATGCAACATTGCAAAATTAAATTGCAATCCAAATACAAAAAAATAATAAAATAATAAAAATCATCGCATAATATAAATGCATTTTGCAAAAGCAAGATCTTTAATTGCAGAATTTATTTAATTTTTAATCAATAAAAAAGTTAAATTATTCCAGGCGTT
>JAKAQK010000111.1 GCA_021822625.1 bacterium
TAGATTCCGTACCGCCTGAACCTGCATGTATTTCAACGATTGCATTTAATTTATCGTCTTTTCCCGAAAGGGTTAATTCAATTTCTAATCTCAGAACCGTTTTTTCTAACGTTTTTAAATTTTGTTCAATTTCCGCCAGCAATTCTGAATCGTTTTCCTGTATTGCCAGACCCGCCAATTCTTTTAAATTGCTAAATTCTTCATAAACCGCCATAAAAGGATTTAACCTATTTTCTAAATATGCTTTTTCTTTTAAAATGGAAGCGGATAAAGCCTGATTACTGAAAAAATTTTCGCCTGCCGAGATTTCGTCAATTTCCTGTATTCTTTGATTGATTTTATCCGGGTCAAAGCCTCCTCCGTATTTTAGATAATTTATCATCTAAAATGTCTATATTTTTCTTTATAAAATCTATGTTAATTACAAAATCATCGTTAGATGCATTCAACGCCGTCTTATTGTCTGTGTTGTCCTCTTTCATCGTTTATTTGTATTTCTCCTTTTAAAATAAATATAAAGTAATATTGATATTATAAAAATATAAATGATTATATGAGCAAATATATTACCATATACGGCAAAAAAAGTCTTATGATTAATTAATTTTATATTTCCTATTAAAAATGTTCTTTTAAAAATTCCCGTTTCGGCGATTATGCTTCCGGTGGGCGATATTATTCCGCTTATGCCGGAATTACCGGCTCTTGCCACATATCTATCGTTTTCTACCGCAGAAAATACGGTCATCGACATATCCTGATATGGGGCAGCCGTCTTTCCGTACCATGTATCATCCGTAATGCTTATATAGAGATTTGCCCCGTCTTTTGAAAAATGCCTTACGAGGGAATCAAAATAGGCTTCATAGCAAATCATAGAACCGACTTTAATTTTCCCGCCTTTCAAAATCCTGAATTTTTTACCGGGCGTAAAATTGCCGATACCTGCGCCTTTTAATATATGGGCAAGGAAAGGCAGCTGATGCCTTAAAGGAATATATTCTCCGAAAGGCACAAGATGATGTTTATCGTAATATGAATATTGTCCTGTTCTTGTAAACATATAATCGCGATTATAATAGTGCTCTTTGTAGTTATAAAATCTTGCGCCTATTGCGCCGAAAACCAGGTCTATTTTATTTCTTTCGGCAAAATTCATTACTTTATTCCAGTATGCAGGGTAGTATGAAATAATATAGGGCAAAGACGTTTCCGGCCATAAGACAAGATAAGGTTTATAACGCATTGCCTTTTTAGTCAGATTTAAATATATGCGCGTAGTCCTTTTTTTAGTTATTCTCCATTTCTGAAACATTCCTATATTGCCTTGAATAGCTGCAACCCTGTAGGATTTTCGTCCGGATAAAGACTTTTTAACGCTGTAAATATTAAAATATCCGTATGCAACAACAAGCAGAATAACGGATAAAGAAAACAAAAATTCAACGGCAGCCTGCTTTTTTGCAATATTTTTATAAAATATAAAATGAAAAATCACGAAATTAATCAGCACAATAATAAACGACAGCCCAAAAACGCCGATTATATTGGATATCTGGATAAAAGGGATATTCAGATACTGCGAAAAACCGAGATTTTCCCACGGAAAACCGGTTAACAGAGTCGATTTAAGATATTCAAAAAAAACCCAGCAGGATGGAACTAAAATAAAACTTAAACTTACAAAATACTTATTTATTTTAGTGTTTTTTATAGCCGGATTAATCATTATTTTAGTAAAACCTGCAAAAAAACCTATATACAAAGCTAAATAAGACGACAGAAGAAGCAATGCAAAAATAGAAATATAATACGGCAAATTACCGAACACATGCACCGTATAAACTATCCAGTATAATATGCCGGCATAAAAGAGGAGACCTGAAATAAATCCGTAAAAAAAAGATTCCCTGAAACCTTTTGATTTGTTTATTGCAATAAATAACGGAATTAAGGCAACCCATGCAATAAATTCGAGATTGAACTCCGGAAATATTAAAATCAGCAATATTCCGGACAAAATAGAAAGCAGGAAATTACCGAACCTGCCGTTTATATTTATTTTAAAACTCATTTTAAATTAATCAAATAATTAAAATAATTAATAATAGTCGCATTAGCAATTATTTTGTTTTTTATACACGCTGTCAGTCAACCTGTTCACGATGCGGACAGTCATCTATTTTGAAAAATAGCTTTTAGCTTCTTCCCATAACCGAGCAAGGGTTGCAGCATCCGCCGATTTAATATCTGAATTTTGAATTAACGATAGCTGATTTTCAATATAATGAAATCTCCCGATAAATTTATCGGATGCATTATTTAAGGCATCGCATGGATGCAACTCTAACAATCGTCCTACATTTACTATAGAAAACAATAAGTCTCCGAATTCTTCTTTTATTTTGTCCGCATTGTTTCCACTGGAACATATTGCATCGTTATTATCTTTTTGATTTTTTATTTTAATATAATCATTAGCGCAGTTTTCAATTTCCAGACTGAGTTCGTTTGCCTCTTCATTAATTTTTTCCAATGCCTCGCCTATAGTTGAAAAATCAAATCCCTGCCGTGAAGCTTTCTCCTGTACCATATAAGCCCTATGAAGTGCCGGCATATTTTTAACGACGTAAACGGAAGAATCGGATATGACATTTTTTTCTTTGTATTTTTCTTTGTATTTTTCTTTGTATTTTTCTTTGTATTTTTTGTTGTGTTTTTTTTCTTCCTTTTCCTGTTTTTTTATTTTTTCCCAGTTTTCTAAAATAACGTCGCTTAAACGCTCGCCTTCTTTCAAACTGAATGTTTTATCAAAAACATGGGGATGTCTGCGCAATAATTTATTATTTATTTTTGTTATGACATCTTCAATTGAAAATATTTTCTTTTCTGCATATATCTGAGATAAAAACACGACTTGCAGCAAAAGGTCTCCCAATTCTTCGGAAATTTCATCCGTATCTTTCGAATCTAACGCCTCTGCAACTTCATACGCCTCTTCTAAAACATACGGCCTCAAAGTTTCTTCGGTTTGCTTTTTATCCCACGGACAACCGTTTTCCGACCTCAGCTGCTTGATAATATCGACTAATCCCTGAAATCCTTTATAATTATTGTAATCTAAATTATTTTCGTCTTTTTGATTCATAAATAAGATAATAATTGAAATTTAAAAATAAAAAAATTTAAAAGCTAAAGCAGTTATTATAATACCTATAAGACTGCCCGCAACAACCTCGCCGGTAGTATGTATACCCGTTTTTTTTCTTGATGACGCTACGAGAAAAGCTAAGATGAAAGTGAGCAAAGAAACTATAGGATTTAATGTTATAAGGGATACCATAAGCCAAACCGAAAATGCGATAGCGGAATGTCCGCTGGGCATACCGCCACTCAAAGGTTTTCCGCTATTAAAGACGGCTTTAATTATAATAACTATAACAAATATGATAGATATTACCGCAATTATCATATTTGATTCATTCGTCTTTATCATAATAAGTAAATAGTATAACACATTATATATATATTTTGAAAATATTTCATATCCTACTATAAAAGCTCCAAATGAAGCAATTAAAACAGAGCCTGCAGCAATGTTTTTTATCGCGGCTGTTTTCTCTGAATAGCCTTCAAAAAATAAATCCAGGAAATATTCTATCGACGTATTAAATAATTCTGCCGATAAAACCATTATGGCGCTAATGAATATAAACAGAAAATCAATCTTCGGCAATTTTAAAAATATAGCGGCTAAAATGACTAGTACTGCCGCAAAAAAATGAATTTTCATATTGCGTTCAGTTTTTGTAGCTAAAATTACGCCTTCAATCGCAACATTAAACGCTTCAATCCAATTTTTTGGCGTATATTGTTTTTTATATGAAAATTCTTTCTTATTTTTTTTATCAGTACTCATTCATTAGTTAAAATTAAATTAACCGATATTAAACCAATCAAAAATTTAATAAAATAATCAGGCGAATTAGACAAATCAGGCAAATAATTGAGCAACTGTATTTCGATATAAAGCGGTCTGCAATGCCTTCATTTCTTGTGAATTTTCTGCGTTATCCTCATGGTCGTACCCAAACAAATGTAAAATACCATGAATTAGAAGCAGCATAATTTCTTTATCGAAATCGCTATATTCGGCATCTTTATCTATTAAATATTCTGATTTACTTATTTGCGCCCACCCTTCTTTATCCCAAAAATCTTTAAAATCTAATGAATTTTTTTTTGCAACGGCCGGGCATATAAATAATTCCCCTATAAAATATATTTCTTCATCGTATTCTTTAAATTCAAAAGAAAGGATATCCGTTGTTTTATTTTTATCTCTATATATTTTATTTAAATTTTTTATATAAGCTGGAGAACAAAAAATTATATCCAAGTGAAAAGAACCGCAGAACATATGAAATACAGTCTTTTCAACGATATAACGGACTAACTTTTGATTTATTTTCTCCTTTCTTTGGATATTCGCTATATTTATTATTGCTTTTTGTATTATTTGCTTCTGCTTCTGCTTCTTCAATATTAGTTCTCCCTGCATATGGAATTCGTTGATGAAAAATGCTGTTTAAAACTTTAACGAAAGCTTTTTTAATATTATACAAATCTTTTAATGTAAGCTCGCATTCATCAAGCTGTCCGTCGTTATAAATCCTATCGACCGTTTTTTCAACCATAAGTTCGAGTCTAGACGGGGATATGTTATCTAATGTTCTCGATATAGCTTCTACCGAATCAGCCAGCATTATAATACCCGCTTCTTTTGTTTGCGGTTTTTTGCCTATATATCTGAAACTTTCTTTAGATAAATTATCATCCTTACTTTCTTTCACGGCCTTTTCATAAAAAGCTCCTATCATTGAATTTCCGTGATGCTGTGCTATTATATCCGCTACTTTATCTCCAAGATCGTATTTTTTGGCAAGCTCATAACCGTCTTTCACGTGCGATGCTATTATTAAACTGCTCATTGTAGGCGATAGCTTATCGTGAGGATTGTCTTTATTGTTAATATTTTCTATAAAATAATTAGGTTTATTTATTTTTCCTATATCGTGATAAAGACTTGCTACCCTCGCAAGCAAAGGGTTAGCGACTATTGCATCGGCGGCAGATTCGGCTAAAGTAGCTACCATTATTGAATGCTGGTATGTTCCAGGGGCTATTAGGGAAAGCTGCCTAAGCAGCGGATGATTTGAACTGGACAATTCTAAGAGTTTAAAATCCGTAGTATATTTAAAAATCCTTTCGAATATCGGTATTAATCCTATAACGATTATTGAGGAAAAAATCCCCGATAAAAACGCAAAAAAAATACTATAAATATTTTGAATATTTAACAGATTAAGACTTACTAAGGAAAATGCTATAACCATAAAAATATTAGCAATTCCTGTTACGACACCTGATCTTATGACCCTTCCCCACGACGAAAAATCAAATACTTCATACGATGCTATAAAACTTCCTCCAAATGCGTATATCATAAAAAAAATATTATTCTTAAAAATAATCGCCGTCAATATTGAAAATATTGCTATAAAAACAATGGAAACTTCAGAATTCAATATTATTCTGATAAGCATAGGTCCAAAAACAAATGGGATCAGATAGTAAATATCCTGCTTATCTATAAACGGAAAATAGTTAGAAAAAGCATCTGCAAATATCATACCTATCTTTATTGCTAAAACGGAAATAATTAAAATTATCATTGAAAAAATAATATTTTTGAAATCTAAAGACGTTCTGAATTTCCTTATAAATTTATAAGGAAAAAGATAAGAAACGGATAATATAATAGCGACTACTAAGAAAAGCCCTATAAGCGACGGTATATTATTTTTTAATATAAATTTATCTTCATAAGTATTAAGCTCTAGCGCTTTTGATTTTGTAATCAATTGTCCGGCGCTTATTAAAAGCATGCCTTTTACTACATGTTTGTATATGGGATGAATTTCTTTTTTTGCATCTTCAATTTTTCTTATAGTCAAAGATTTTGAATATACTATATTAGGCTTAACAATTGAGGATACTACGTCATATATATCGTTTCTCATGTAGGAAGGCAAAAAATTTAAATATTTTTGCGTGTAATAATAAGAAAAATTTTTAACCTTTCTTAGCGTGAAGAAAAATTGCGGATATTTTATTAATTTTGAACTATTTGTTACTATATTTTTAATTTCAATCTTTTTGTTTTGTATAGAAGGTCCTGAAATTACACCTCTTTTATATATGTCATTCGTTATTTTTAAAATATAATTTTCTATATTGCTATTATAATTTAAAAAATAAAATTCATTTATTAAACTATTGTTTAATTTAGTCCCCAATTCCGAATTAAATATATTGCCTGAAATTTCCTCATTCACATTATTTTTGGCATGCGTTCTATCGAAAGAACCTGCCTTTTTAAATGCATTTCTTATTTTTCTTTCCAGAACGACTTTAACTTCAGGATAATGAATGTAAACATTGGGAATATTTTTAATTTTTAGTTTAAGCGTATCATTTGTTTTTTTAACATTGACATATCTAAACCCCTTTCTTGCAATTATAGTTTTTTTTGATATCTCTCCGGCTTTATATTTGTTTTTTATATATTCTACCCCGCTGTAAAGCATAAAAGTGAGCAGAATCGAGGATATGATTAAAATTGCTATTAATTTATATTGATGATTTTTTATTCCAAATTGCTTACTTTTTAGAATTTCTATGAATTTCGTTCGTTTCATATGCTTTTATAATATTTTGAACAAGTTTATGTCTTAGGATATCAGTTTTATTAAAATTAACAATTTCGATGCCTTCTATTCCCGTTAAGATATTGCTTGCAGTGATGAGACCGGATTCTTTATCGGAAGGCAAATCTGTCTGGGTAATATCTCCGTTTACAACGATTTTTGAACCTGAGCCTATTCTTGTCAGCATCATTTTCATCTGTTCGTTTGTAGTATTTTGAGCTTCATCTAATATAATAAATGAATTATTCAAAGTTCTTCCTCTCATAAATGCAAGAGGCGCTACTTAGATC
>JAKAQK010000112.1 GCA_021822625.1 bacterium
TATATAAATTATTAAAATCTTCATTAATTTCAACGGCATTTTGTATTAGCAAAGAAATATCGTGCGTTTTTTTATAAGGTTTATCGTGGTAAATCAAATAAGCCTTTATATATTTTTCAACTGCTTGTTGCATTAAAAAACAAACTAATCTTTTAAATTCATCGGGATTATTGGTATATAATTTTTTACCGTCTTTAAAATCTTCTTCTGCAATATGAAATAGTTCTTTAGCCGATGTTTTGCTCATAAAGACATGCCTTCATTTAAAACATAATAATCTAGATAACCGACATCATGATTTTTTTCTTTCCATTTTTTTGTAGATGCAATAAAAATGTCGTTAGATGTTTTATTTGTTATAGCCAGCCTTCTGCGAATTTTCACGGACATATCCCATTTTAATTGCTCTTCCATTTCTTTATCGGTAACAACGAAAAAATCCCAGTCGCTGTCTTCGTTAAAGTCTCCCCTTGCGCGCGAACCAAATAAATAAACGGATTCTACTTTGTAGCCGTACTTTTCTACTTCTTCGGTTATTATGCTTTTGGCTGTTTTAAGTATGCCTAAAGCTTCTTCTTTATATTGCATGTTTGTAGTCATTTTACTCCTATCGGCAATAAAGCATTGTAAGATGCGGCAAAATCTAAAACGCTCATTTATATATAATCTCCCTATTGAGTAAATTATATATAAATTATAACATATTATTACTTAAATTTCTGTATTAGTTCTTTCGGCAATATCTTCTGTATAGCCCTTCAGGCAACCTTAAAGAACAAATAACGAATAAGCGATAAGGCATATTATCAGGCAGACCTGATTAATCAGGCATCATATCAGGCAATTTTTCCGCCGCCAAACGGCTCGTTGAAAATTAAAATTTATTAATTTTATTCGCAACAAGACACGTATTCCCAAAATTGCCGATAGAAACTCTTAAAACTGCTTCAAAGTTTTATAAGCACTGGCATTTTTGTCCACATCAAAGACTTGCTTTGATAAGCATGGACAAAAATATCGCCTACGCGGGAATGACACCCGTTGGGTGAAGGCCTAAAAACCTGCAAAGTCATTCCTGCGTAGGCAGGTACGGTTTAAAGCCGTCGGTATTTAGACGGCTCATCCAGAATTAAAATTTTCTATCGGCAATTTTGGGGTATTTTAAATTTTTATAATTTCACCAATCTGTTGGCATAAAACTATACAATACTTCCGCATAATCTGCGGAGAATAAATAAGCTAATCTCCGCAAAAATCGAGCTATGTATTTATAACATATTGCGTGCTTCGACCTGAGCCAATTTTTGTTAGAATATTTTTCTCTATTAAATCCGCTATATCTCTATTTGCGGAATCCTGAGAAGATTTTGAAATTTTAGCCCATTTAGAAGAAGTGAGGTTGCCTTCAAACCCGTCAAGGAATCTGTTTAATACTTTTTTCTGTCTGTCATTAAAAGTTACGATAGAATATTTATGCCAGAAATTCGCTTTATTAAACACGATGGAAAGAGCTTCTTCGGTATTTTCAATTGCTTTATGCAAACACTCAAGATAGCAGACAAGCCAGTTTGTTATATCCATATCTCCTTTTTGAGTTTTCTCGAGAATATCGTAATAAGCTTTCCTATCTTTTCTAATTTGGGCAGAAACGCTGTAAAATCTTTGATCGGTATTTTCCGCCTTAGCTAAAAGCATATCGGTTATAGCTCTGGCAATGCGGCCGTTGCCGTCGTCAAAAGGATGTATTGTTACAAACCATAAATGAGCAATTCCTGCAGCTAAAACGCCGCAAATTTCTTTGGGATTATTAATCCAGTCGAGAAAACGGGATACTTCTATATCTAAAACTGATGCGTCAGGAGCTTGATAATGGACTTTTTCCTTTCCGATAGGACAGGAAACTACCTGCATATGCCCATTTTTATCGTCACGAAATTTAGCGGCTTCAATTTTATGCATGCCGCTATACCCAGTCGGAAACAGCGAGGCGTGCCATCCAAGAAGTCTATCTTTAGTTAAAGGTTCATCGTAATGTCGGGTTGCATCCAGCATCATTTCGACAATGCCTTCAACATTTCGTTCAACATTAATTCCGCCGCCGGCGTCCAGACCCAAACGCCGGGCTATAGAAGACCGCACTTGCTCTTTATTGAGAGCTTCTCCTTCTATTTCACTGGATTTCAATACATCTTGAGTTAAAACATTAAGAACGGCTTCTTCTTTAAGGTCGAAATCAAGGCCTTCCATTTTTCCGAGTAATAAGCCCTGTGAAAACTTAACCTCGGAAAGAAGTTTCAATATCTTTTCTCGATTCCATGTGAATTCCGGCCAGCTTGACCGTTGATAAATATACATAAATATAATCTCCGCACCTTCTGCGTAGATTATAGCTTTTTTTCTCCGCAAAGTCAAAATATATACAAACCGTTTTTTTGAAGTAAAAATAAACTATTTTTTTAAAAAAAAATTAAAAAATAAGTTAAATTACAAGTTTATTAAATTTCTAAATCTGAATTTGGGTATTATTATATTAAAGTATTAATTATTCATATATAAATTAGATAAATGTGTCGGGAATAGATAAGATGTCGGATTTATTTATTTTACGAATACGAAAAAATCGATTAACGAGAAAAGACATTGCGTAAAATTAAACTAGCACCTTCCTGGAATAGACACCTTTACGGAATAAATATTTTTTCTATTAACGGTTTAATTGAGGGAATATCTTCTTTGACGGTTTTCCAAATCTTTTCTGTATCAATGCCAAAATAATCATGAGCAATTTTGTCTCTTATGCCGGCTATTTCTTGCCATGGAATTTCAGGATACTTTAATCTTAAATCGCTTGGAATTTTCTTTGTTGCCTCGCCGATTATTAATAAAGCATAATTCACTTCATACTGCTTTTGAATCGATATAGCAAATTCTTTGTAAGATATATCTTGCAAAAAATTTACAGCATAATCCATATTGTCTATTATGTCTTTAATATAATCTCTTATATCCCTGTTTCCCTTCATATATGCATTGCCTCGTTTAATATATGCTGCCCGATAAAAGGTTTTAAACCTTTTTTTTCAACTAAATCTACTTTTACGCCGAGCAAACTGCTTATATAATTTTCAAGGCCGATATATCCGAGAAGACTTATATTTGCATCAGATTCAAATTCTATTAAAATATCCACATCGCTGTTCTCATCGGCTCTTCCTTTTATATAGGAACCAAAAATAGCGATATCTTTAATCTTATATTTTGCATAAAGCTCATCTTTATGAGCTTTTAATATATTTTCTATCTGCAAAAATGTTTTCATAGATTTGCAATTCTTTTAATCTATTTTTTAAGAAAATGAACTATTTGTTAAATATAATAACTCATTTCAGTAAAATTTTCTGGATTTTCGTATGTGGTTAGATAAATCTACTGCAAAATAATAATTAAACCGTATAAAAGGCAAGCCCTTTTAGGCTTACCCCCGCCGTCCCCACCCCACGCTTCGGTTAATCCGGCGAGACGGACTTGTTTAACTAATGTTTGGATTTTGGAATAATATAATTTTAATATTTTCGCTTTAGATTTGTCAATAAAAATTAAAAGTTGCAATAAAATTTTCCTGATGAAAATAAAACACTCTGGCGCGGTTATGCTAAAAATAAAAACCGATTTAGTTAAAAAATCTTGCCGATGCAACGGAAAAATATAAGGCACTCAAACATTAAGACAACATAAGGCAGGCTCGCTTTCTTAGTTTTAATAATAATTTTACATGGTCATGCACATTTTTTAGATATTTTTAATTAGTTAAGGCATAAAAGGAAACGGCGAACCCATCTCGGGCGCAGGAATTCCGGAAGAAAAATCCGAAGAATTAGAAATTCTGCCGGCAAATGTATTGTTAATCATAACATCGCCGATGGGGGCTTGCATATATTTAACTCCAAGTTCGCAATTAAAATAATCGTTCTGCAAATAAACAGACCCGAAGCCGTAAACCTTTGCTCCCACTGGAGCAGAAACCTTAGAATTGATTAAAATCAATTTGCCGTGCACTATGAATCCGTATGAATTCGAAATTACATGAACGTCTCTTAAAGTGGTTCGGCCATATATTTCTATCGGTCCGTTCATTGTTTTTTTTGCATAACTTAACGCGGGGCTTAAAATAATAGATAATGCAAAAATAATTAATAAGATTAAGATTTTTTTCATTTTTTCTCTTTTAATAAATTCAATAGAAAGTTAATATAACACGTTATAACTAATTTTATATCTTTTATATAATTTATATCATAAAATCCTTCATGCCCGCAAACATTGGCGGGCATGAAGGATAAAATCAATCCGATATTACTTCTATGTATGGCTTCTTTATTTAGGTTGCAAAACCAAAGGCGTTTTAACGCCGGTAGCTACGCTTGTAAATTCTCCCAAAACACCTGCAGTTGAATCCATACTTCCTCCTGAAACCCACAAATTCCCTGAATCATCTATAGCCATACTACTTATATTTTCTATTACACTATAGCTTTTTATTATAGCGCCAGTAGAACCGTTTAATTCACGAATTTGTCCATCCCAGCCTCCTATCCAAATATTTCCGCTTCCGTCAACAGCTATGCAATACGGATAAATATTTAATGAATAAGAAACAACAGCTATGCAATACGGATAAATATTTAATGAATAAGAAACAACTGTATAACCGCTCGAACTTTTTTGCAGTTCAGAAACAGAATTACCAACTAATCCAGTACCATATGAATTACTTTCTCCATAATTTGCTATCCAGACATTGCCAGAGGAATCTATTGCAATGGCATTTGGATCCATTCCTACTACATAAGTGCCCACTAAAACACCTGCGCTGTTTAATTCCATAACGTTGCTGTCGCCTTGAGCAGTTCCTGTGGTGCCGTTACCACTATTTGCTACCCAGATATTACCTGAAGAATCTATGGCAATGGCATCGGGATTTGTTCCCACAGCATAAGTGCCAATATTTGTACCACTTGGACTTGATTCTGTTACTGTATTGCTGCTTACATTGGTTATCCATATATTGCCAGAGGAATCTATTGCAATTGCATCTGGTTCAACTCCAGCAGTATATATGCCAATAACAGTACCTGATGAGTTTAGTTCCGTAACATTACTATCTCCAGAAACAGTGCCAACTGTTCCGTTGCCTTTATTAGCCACCCATATATTCCCATTTGAGTCTATTGCTACGCCTTCGGGATTAGACCCTACAGTATAAGTATAAGTTGTCGCATTATTTGTAGTCGTTGTCGAACTACTACCTATCGGCGCTGGACTCGACCAAGGAATACCCAAAGAGCTTATGGCGGATAAAAGATTATTTAACGCAGTTTGCATATTGGCATTAGTATAATTACTGATTAATATATATATAAACATGCCGTCGCCGGAAGTATAGTTGGGAAGGTTACCTTTAACGGAAGAACAGTATGAAGTCGATTGAACGCAGCTTGCAAGGGCATCCGCTAAAGTTTCAATTTCCGAAGCTGCAGTTGACGAAAGATTACCGCTTACCGAAGCATGAGAAAATCCGACAGTGTAAGTATTGCTTGGAGACGTGGGCAAATTATTATACAGTGCGGAATAATTAGATATAGAACCAAACGGCATTCCATTTCCCGAAGGAGTCATAGTGCCTCCCGCCTGTTGAAAAGCGTAAACCGCTTGTGCTGTGGTAAGCTCGTCTATATTCATAGTAATATTTGGTACTCCAGGGCTCCCGAAAGCAATGTTATACAAAGTGTTTCCTGAAGGGGGATATATTTTTTTAAATCTAAATCGTTTATTTCTTCGCCAATTAAAATTATTGTGTGTTCTATAATAGACTGCATTGTTTTGTGCCAATCGACATTCTTAAATTTGTCCTTTTTTTCAAGATTGGTTATTAATTCTTTATTTGATTTTGTAAGGTTTACGCGGAAATATTCGTTAGGATACAAAATTTCATTATATTTGAAGCGTCCTTTTTTAAAAAACGGAGGGTTATTTAATAATTCAAATAACTTAAAATTAATTAAATCGTCGAAATTGTAATTTTTTTGAATGCCATTACTATTTTTATTTTCAAAAACTTCTAATATGGCTAAATATCTGTTGTAAATCGTCTTATTTAAATAAAATGATTTATAAGAAAGCATGGGTAGCTTTAATGCTTTTTCCCTTTGCCTTTGTTTCTCGGTAGATTTATCGTCAATATAAGAAACTTCCCGATTTATTTGAATTTTTTTTTCGTTTAAATAACCTAAAAAATTAAAAACGCCGGATTTAATAAATTTTAAAATAATTAATGCTTTTTCAGATACATCGAGCTGATTAAATGAACTTAGAAAGCCTTCAACTATTTTTTTAAACTCTGATGTTTGTTTATTTTTAGCCTGAATTAATGAGTCTAATTTTCCCATTCCTTGATTATATGCTTTATCCATAAGCTCTGTTTCTTCTTCCATTATCCAATTAATCATTTTGTTACGGTCTAAATTATATGCGTCAATATCGGCAATTATAAAATTATATATTTTTATTTTAATCTGTTCCGCGTCTTCTCGATATGAAACAATATCTGAGTTTAAGAATTGCCTATTTTTTAAAAGAACATTTAACCTATTATTTATATAGTCCGCAATAGGAAACGCTTTATTTCTTTTTTCTTCGTATTTTTTTACGGCAATATTAAATAGTTCTAATACATCCTTTTTAATTTTAAATTTAGTATCAAATGTATCAATTGAATGTCTGCCAGACTTAATTCTTTTAAAAGAATTTTTTGTCTTGACTGGGTTTATGTCAATCAAATCTTTTTTCAGACAATAATTAAAAAATTTACGCAAAGTTATTAATTCTTTATCTAACTGACGCAAAGATATTGATGTTCCAGCAATATGATAATGTCCTATATTAGCAAAGTAGAAATGTCCTAATTAAGATTATAATATTACCTGCTTTTACATTAAGGAGGTAATATGGGGCATAAGGACATTATAGTGATGAGCGTT
>JAKAQK010000113.1 GCA_021822625.1 bacterium
ATATATATAATATAATTTATATTTTAAGATATGTCAATATTAAAATTATCTAACCTATATGATATATTGTGAAGTTGCAGCACTGTGCAATTGCAGCGAAGAATTTTTAAACAGATTTAAACAGAAACATCGGCGAAAAAGTTACGCAAATTATATTATATACCGTACGGTTGCAATAAACTGCCGCAGTATGGAATATTGTAAATAATACAGGTATATTAATAATAGGGAGATTAAAAGGACATCAAATTACAAATTATACTATATTGTTCAACTGCGGTATGTAATATTGTAAATAATACAGAAGATATTAGAAATTAAGAGATTAACCGAAGCGCCTGCTATCTTGCTATCTTACGGCAGACGATAGGAGTTTCTTAAATTAAATAATATATTATAATTATATATGGGACAGTCGCATTATTCTCGGAGCTGCGCGTTAGAATATACATCTCTCCCTTGAAAAAGAGAGAATTTTCAGGTTATTTCTGCATTGAATTATATAATATCGCCGAATACCTATCTATTATATATATTATAACCAATTTATACGATATTCACGTGAAAATTTTTCCCTTCCCATTTTGTATCTCCCAGCCAAAAAAAAGTAAAAATTATCTTACCGCCTTCTTTTATATTTTCTGTATCAAGGTCTGCATAATAGATTTCAAGTCCCGAATCGGTTGTTTCTATGTTTTCAATTTTATTCCAATTATCGCTGCTCCAGTGAATTAAAGCAGGAGCCAGCGTTTCTATGCGTAATATACTGCCGCGGGGCATATTGCCGATTCTGTGATTAAAACGCCATTGCATTAAATTAGAAGTTATATTGTTCTTTAGATAACGATTGACTGTCTGAGGCGGCATATCAAAGATTCTTTCTTCCGTAATAGAACGGACTAATTTTAGATATTCCGCATGCGCCCACACTAAAGGCATAGCAGAACCGCTTGGACGGCCAAAAAAAAGACCGCGCTCCGGAATATCAGGGCTGTCCCATATCTGTTCGGGCAGAAGTCCGCCGTCACTTGCCAGATTTTCCATAGTTTCAAGCAATCGCGACGCTTCTTTGAAATTTCCGAGAGCTACATTATAGTGTGCCCTTTCTCCGGTAAGTAACGGCCAGAGCCGCCCTATACCCGTACCGTCGAAAGGAGCTCCGTCGGCATGTTCGCCGTAACCGTCGTCATTATAACGGTGCCAGCAAGGACCCGAGGGAGTTTCTACTTTAAGTAAAGAATCTATCACCTTCAGCGTATTAGTTATGCGAGGGTCATCGGCTTTGCGTAAACCAAAACGTACTAACGCGGTAATATCTGTGCATACTACGGCATCTGCAGACATATGGCTTGAACTCGGCGGACGATTTTTTATAGGAACATACTCATCGCCGTCTTCAAAATCTGCAGCGGTAATTCTGACATAATAGCCTTCCACCCCGATTTTTTTTGCAAGTTCCGTATTTTTAACATAAAGCCAGCGATCAATACAGGAATACCATATATCGGCTGTTTGACGTAAATATGATGCAATGCGTCCGTCTCCGGCAAGTTCGGAGAGCTCGGCTCCGGCAATAAGCGCAGAAATTTCCGATGCAATAGTAAAAGGCGTGTATCCGCCGTCCTCTTCCCACCGGTCCTGCTGAGTAACAGGTCCGTTTTTTGCAATATATATAAGCGCTTTTTTCAGCATAGGCCAAAAGCGTATCACATCATTATCTAAAAGAGCATTTTCACGTCTAGCAAGATCAAACAGCAATATTGGCAAAGCTGTTTCGTCCATCTGTACGCCGCCCCAGTACGATAAACCGTCTATCCACATATTCTGAGGCCAGTGTCCATCGTCTTCCTGAGTAGCTTCAAGATAAACAAGCGAGCCGCGTACCTCTGTTTTGATATCTGCAGCAAGAAGACCGCCTGCCGATTCTACCATATCACGCGGCCATACTAAGTGATATCCGCCAAGGTCTCCGTCTCCTTTAGAAAAACCCCACGGAACCGCAAGACTGGCTAGAATAGCCCCCGGAATATTTTTTGACTGATGAACACGGATGACCATAGCGCTTGTTGAAAAAAGTTTACGCTCTTCAGCGTGAAAAATAGATTCTTGCCAACGCTGCCATGGTCTTGAATAAGCCTCAAGCATAGATTCAAATCCTTCATTAAGAGACGCTCTTGACAGAAGCGCAGCTTCTACCGGATAATGACTAAATCCAAGCGCTAACACGAAAGTACCGTCTTTTAAATTTTTTAAATCTATCTCGCCGGTAAGGGCGACATTGCCGTTTTCTGCTCTTTTATAATAAGGTTTGAGGGTGCGGCGTTTGATTAAATCCTGCCAGCCGTCGGAAAAGCCGACAAAACCGACCGAACAGGCTTTAAATCCGATATTGCTCATTAAACAGATTGCATTAGCCTTGCGCGAAGCAAAAAGTCCCGTCATTCCTTTATATGTATCTACCCATGCGGTATTTCCAGCTCCGTGGTTATCCAAATGGGAAGCAGCAATTGTGTATAGCCTATAATTTCCAGGTTTTAAGGCAATAAATTTTATTCTTAAAAGAACCACCGTTCTATCAGGGTCGGTTATTATATCCTTTTCTATGCGATATCGTTCTTCTTTGCATCTGCTTTCAATATGATATGCCGGTACTCCTGAATTAATATACGTTGTGGCGTGCACTGAATGGCGCTTTTCTTCTGAAAAAAATCCATCGTCGGCGGTAATAATAAAACCGAGATCTCTAATAGCAGCCTGATCTATAACCGGCGAATAAACCTCATTTAATATACCGTGAGAAATAGTGAACCACACCGGACTGCCGTTTAAAGCAGTGCCAACGCCGCTTTTATTCGCGCTTGTCCATCGCCCCGGAATCCCGGGCCAGCCGGGAGCAAATACATTATCAGCCATTTTTTACCCCTCTTGCCTGTTTATATTTTATTTAATATTATTTGCAGCTATATCTATATTTAAATCTATATTCATATATGATATGCTACATATGATATAATATATAGTTTATTCTGCCGCTCTGCGATATTTTATTTATATATTTTTATTTATATAATTTATGAATATATTTTATTAATTTAAGGAATGTCTTTTTCATAATACAGTTTTTATTACATGCATAACATGCAAATAAATAAATAATAAATCAACCGCCGTGGGTAAAATTAGCATAGTCTATCATCGCTCCGTCAACAAACAACGTGCTGCCTGTAATATAAGAAGCATTTTCCGATACTAAGAAAGCGGCTGCTTTGGCAACCTCTTCACGTTCTCCAAGTCTGCCGTACGGAATTTTATCTATAAGGTCGGCAAGTGCGTCTGAATTTCCCCAGACGCTTTGATTAATAGGAGTTTTAATAGCTCCAGGCGCCAAAGACATTACTCTTATTCCTAAAGAGCCCACTTCCTGCGCAATAGTTTTCGTCAGCATAGACAAGCCGGCTTTTGCAGCGGCATATCCGCTATAACCGCTCCACGGAATATTTTCATGAACCGACGTCATATTTAAAATAACCCCGCTTTTTTGAACCGTCATATATTTAAGCGCCTCTCTGGCGCAGTAATAAGGACCAAAAAGATTGATTTTAACAACTTTTTCCCATTCAGATATATCAGATTCCCATACAAGCGCCCTATTTCCGTCAATTCCGGCATTATTAACAAGAATATCAATGCCGCCGTACTGTTTAGTAAATTTCTCAAACATCGCTTGTACCGATGTTGCGTCTGAAACATCGGATTGCAGCGTAAACACTTCGGCTCCTTTTTCTCTGATATTTGAAGCGATTTTCTCTGCGGCGTCAGGGTGTGAATGATAGTTGAGACCTATTTTTGCGCCGTCGGCAGCAAATTCTTTAGCTATGATTTCGCCAAGCCCAGAACTCGCTCCGGTAATTAAAGCCCTCTTATCTTTAAGATTTATATTCATTAAGTTAGTCTCCATTCATTATTGCTATCGGCATAATTATCGTTGACGATTCTTTTTACCGCATATTACCGAACATTACCGCATATTGTGCATATTGTGCACATTACTGCATAAATTTGCTTATTTTAGTTCTTGTATTTTCATCGACTTTACTTAATCCCTCTTTTATAAATTTCATGTCACGTTCTGCCAAATCTTTCGGAAGCGATGAAGAAACGCTTATTCTTAGTTTTAAAAAGGACTTCAACGTATCGTCGTCTAAACCCGATGCAAGTTTTAAGTTGGTTTTACAAAGATTTAGATACTGCGTATCGGACGCTTTTTCAGCCATTTCTTTAATAAGCTCTTTTAATGCGCCTGTTTTTTCCGCATCGGACATTGAAAGTAATGTTTTGAACAGTTCCTGCATACTGCTTTCTCTTTCGGCATCGTTTAAAGAAGCAATTTTTAGAATATCGATCTTTTCCATACGAAAAACCTCCGTTTTCTATATTAATTAACTATTATTATAATTATCTGTCTATTATTTGTTTTCTCTTATTTGTTTTCACTATTAGATTTATTATGCGCTATTTATTATGCGCTATTATTATTTTTATTATGCAATATTTATTATGTATTATTATTATTATTATTTATTATGTACTATTTACTATACACTATTATTATTTATTATATACTATCTACTATTTACTGTGTATTATTATTTATTAGTTTACTAAATATTATTTTATTGTATTAATTATATATTCTATTAATAACTTTCGTATTTATTATATATTCTATTAACTTTCGTATTCATTATATATTCTATTAACTTTCGTAATAATTATATATAATAATATCAGACTCTCATGGAATACATAGAAGTCTTATACTTATAACAGTTTTCTTGCCGCTTTAGCGACGCCTTCGCTGCTTGTCGGATGCTGATTAGGAAGACTTGCTACCATGTGAACATCCAGCGAATTTTGTATTGCCGTAACTAATTCGCCTATTAAAAGTTCAGCATCTATCCCTATAATCCATGCACCGACAATTTTTAAAGTTTTGGCATCAAAAAATTCTCTTATTTCTCCGTTTAGTTCATTATAAATTTGAGCTTTCGCATCGACGACAAAATCGTAGGAACATTCCAAGATATTCATGCCTATTTTCTCTGCCTGTGCCGGCAATATACCTGCGTATGCAGCTTTAGGAAACGTAAAAACTGTAGTGGGCACAGCATTAAAATCCATATAATCTATTGGAGTGTTGCCGGCGAAGATATTATTAGCACATACCAATGACTGTCTTTCGGCAGAATGAAAAAGCATTGAAAGACCGTTTACGTCCCCTGAGGCGTAAATATGCGGAATATTAGTCTGAATAGCGCTGTTGATTTTTATTCTGCCTCTTGCGTCAAAATTAATGCCAAGTTTATCCGTTCCCTCAGGTATAACAGGTTTTCTTCCGTATCCCATAAGAACTAAATCGGCGTTGATTGTTTTAAGAACACCGTCTTTCATATATGAAACATTATAGTTATAGCTGCCGTCCGCGCCGACTTTTTCTACTTTTTTAATTTCCGTTCCCAATTCTAATTTAATTTTAGGATCTAATGAATTTTGAAGAAGCAGAGCAAATCTTTCATCCATTGCAGTAAGTATTCTTTTGCTTCTTTGAATAATTGTAACATCGACTCCAAGTTCGCTGAAAAAAGTTGCGGTTTCAACGCCGATATATCCGGCTCCCAATATTGCTATTGATTTCGGAAGGGTTCTAATCTTAGTGTTGATAATATACAAATCGGTGCTTGTGATACAGTGTTCTGCTCCTTCTATCGGAAGGATATAAGGCTCCGCTCCGCTCGCAATTATAATATTATCAGCATTGTAAATTATTTCAGAATCTGCGGTAACAACTTTTACCGTATGCTCATCGACAAAAGAAGCAGCGCCTTTAATAAGCTTTAAATTTCCAGAAGCTTCTTCAAGTTCTTTTGCATGCTGGGCATATCTGAATTTTTGTACGTTATCCTTAAAATCAACAATTTTTGAATAATCAAACCCAATATTTTCGCCTTTTAACCCGAAATATTCTCTCTGCTTTGCAAGTCTATATACCTCTATAGCTTCTCTGACTGTTTTTGAAGGGACGCATCCCTGCTCTAAACAGTTGCCGCTCATAACTCCTTTGCTGTCGATCATAACAGCTTTTTTTCCGGCTTTCGCAAGTCTGAATGCTGCAGGATATCCGCCGCCGCCTGCTCCGATAGTGAGTAAATCGACATGTTCCATTAATAAACCTCCCATAATTTTATATATTAAGTGTATTATTTAATGGTAGATAGCGTAGATATAGAAGCTTTATTTAATTAATGCGTCATAAAATAAAATCTTCTTATTTATGATTATAGCGCAAAATTATTGATTAATAATTAATATTTCCGTTTTTAATTCAAATTCACAAATATTAAGTTTATTTACAAAGTTTTTATTTAAAAGTTATAGCTCAGATTCGTTTTCTATAGTTGCGTCTATTTCTTTAATCTTCGGTATATTATTGGTATCTACGTAGATAATTTTAGTTTTATATTCAAGCGTAGATACCGCCCCTGCCACGCTTATAGGTTTCTGTCCGCCGGTAATGTCTATTGCTATTTCATGTTCCTTAATCCTTTTATGTGATTTATGCGATGAATAATCCTCTTCATCTTCATTATTAGTTTCTATAATTTTTGAAATTATTTTTTTAAACGTTTCATGAATTTTTTTAAAATCGTTAAAATCTAACGCAATATTATCGATAAACTGGTCTTCGGAAAGTTTGCCGACATTGCTTTCGTCTATTTTTATTTTTTTGTTGTTTTTATGGTCAAAAACATATATATCAAATTTGTCTTTGAAAAAAAATAATAAAATTTGAACAAAAAATTTTAATTCACGTGCCGATCCTTTTATTATTTTAGGTTCTTCATCAGCTTTATTGCTACCGCTATTTTCATTTTGCTTTTTTTCAGGATTTACCGTCATATCGGTAGAGCCTAACAGCCATAATTGTTCGATACCGCCCTTCTCATTATCTATTTTTAAACTCCTTAAACTAGA
>JAKAQK010000114.1:0-3443 GCA_021822625.1 bacterium
ATCTTTTCATAATGTTACGCTGACATCCAGCGCAAACTATTTTAACTATGAAAATCCATTAATAGGACATAAACAGGAAAAAATGGCGTTAGATATTGTTTCAAAAAGAATAGCAAAAAAAATAATCCTTTTAATAGAAACAAAAACGATTATCCGCAAATAATAATAAGGGAAGTAAAGTTTTTTATATCTTAACTTTTATCTCTTCCCTGTCTTTAGTTTTTATTTCAAATTAAATTTATAAATCAGTTAATTTATCATGGAAGAAATACTTATTTATTTTTTTTACGGGGAAGATGAATTCAGGATAAATAAAGAAATAGAAAAGATAAAGCTTACGCATTTAACCAAAGAACAGTTCGATTTTAATTTTGACAAATTATCAAATCCAACCGCATCTCAAATATTAAATATCGCAGACAGCTATCCCGTTATTGCAGATAAAAGGATATTACTTATATATGATTTTGAAGAAGCTATCTTGAACACCCAAGATTTAATAGGATACATTAATAATCCATCGCCGACTTCTATAATTATTTTTTATAAAAATGCCGCTAAAATAAACGAAAACAACAATTTTTTCAAAACATTAAAGTCGAAAAAATATTGCAAGCTCATTAAAATAAAACCGTTGTACGATTCTGAATTGCCAAAATATATTTCTGAAATGTGCAAAGAAAAAAATATAGTTATGGATGATGAAACTATTTATTACTTTCTAAGAATCATCGGTAATAATCTTTTCAATATAAATAACGAATTGGATAAAATATCAAATAATTTCAAAAAACTAACCGTCAAAAAAAACAAATTTTCCGATAGCTGCGGCAGTCTTACCGAAAAAAATCCTGCTATTGCGAATGCAGGCGGCGATGATGCCGCAGACAGCCATATTAGCAAAGTTAACGATATTGTTGTGGATTGTTATAATGCTAACGCAACTAACACGAAACAGTATATAACCGTTAAAGATATAAAGTCCTTAATTTCCGTGTCCCGTTCTTTTACTGTTTTTGATTTTATAGATGCTATAATAGACAAAGATTTTAAAAAAGCCTACAATATTTTTAGCCTAATATACGAAGAGGGCGAAGAACCGGTCAAAATAATTTCTATATTGTACACGGAAATAAAGAAAATCAATAAAGGAAAGCTAATGGATAAATCAGGCATGGATTTAAATACTATACTGCTTGCAAATAACATCCCGCCATTCTTGAAAAATAAGTTCATCGCAAGAATGAACTCCTACAATCTAAAAAATTTATCAGCTATCATAGAAATAATAGAAGAAACTGATATCAAGCTGAAAACATCAGGTTTTCCAGACAATCTTATATTTGAGGAGTTGATATTTAAAACACACCTTGCAATTAAGCAATATAGTTAAACAAAATTAAATTTCAAGGCAAGATTTATTTTTTGCTGCCGTATATATGTTACGTTTCGCTTTATTATTTATTTTATCTTAGCATGATATAGATATACTTCTCGATAATTATCAATAGGTATATTATTATATCGCTTTACCTTCTTCTCTTCTTTTGCCCTTCTTTGCTTTAACCTTGCCTGGCTTGATAGCCTGCTGCTGCTGATAGATAGATATATATATTGTTTATATGGATGACTACTCTACTATGCCTTCACAGAATTATAAAGCTTAGTTATCTTAGAAACCTTTCTTGCTGCGTTGTTTTTATGAATGACATGTTTAGAAGCTAATTTCATTATAAAAGACACATTAATTTTAAAAAATTTCTCAACATTGTCTATGTCTTTATTTTCGGCAGCATTTATAAATTTCTTCATAAATGTTTTCATTGCAGAAATATTGCTGGTATTACGGAGATTTCTTTTTTTTGTCTGTTTAACTCTTTTAATTGCAGATTTATGATTAGGCATAAATTTTATTGACTCCCTATTTTATTTTTATATTTGCTTTATTTATTTTATTAAAAAATTATTAATTTCAATCTGTGTTATTATATCAACAATTAAGAAATTTTGCCATATAAATTTTGCAAAGTCAAGGAAAAATAATACAACGGCAACTTTTCTTAATATTTAAATGCTTTTCTCTTGATTAGCCTGCTCTTCTGTTTCTGCATCCTCCGTATCTGCCGCGGTGTTTGCCCGAAGATCTAATATATTCGCAACTTCTTTTTCGGGAAGTTCCTGAATATTTTTTAAAACAGACTGCATCTTTCTTGTTCTTGTTCCGATTAATTTATCTATATCGTCGCTTGCCTTATTGATTTTATTCTGCGCATTTTTTAATATGTCGCCAAATTTATTAAATTCTGTTTTAACTGCCGAAAGGACATTTTGAATCTCACCTGCATGCTTTTCAATATTGATAGCTCTGAAAACCATTAAAAAACTGCTTAAAATAGAGACTAATGTATTAGGCCCGGCGATAATTATCTTATAGTCTCTGTAAAGATTTTCTATGAGACCTTGCTGTCTTGAAATTTCAGCATAAAGACCTTCTGTAGGTAAAAACATTATGGCGTAATCCGTAGTTTGCGGCGGGGAAATATATTTATTTTTAATGTCTCCCGCATGCTTTTTTATTACGCTTTTTAAACCGTTAGATGCCTTTTCTATCTCGCTTTTATCACCTGTTTCGTAAGCATTTAGAAGAAATAGATATGCCTCTACCGGAAATTTTGAATCAACCGGTAAATAATTATAAGAATTAAAATTATTGTCCTGCGGAATTTTTATCGCAAAATCGACTCTCTGCTTTAGACCATTTTTTGTAATATCGAACTGCTTTTCAAAATGTCCGGTAGATAAAATATCATTTAACAAATTTTCAAGCTGAACCTCTCCTAATATTCCTCTCGTTTTGACATTTGAGAGAACTTTTTTTAAATCTCCTACTCCTGCAGCAAGCGTTTGCATTTCTCCTAAACCTCTATGTACGGATTCTAATCTGGCTGATACTTGACTGAATGACTCAGCCAATCTTTTTTCTAAAGTGGCATGAAGCTTTTCGTCAACCGTCGCACGCATTTCATCTAACTTTTTTGTATTTTCATCCTGAAGATTTTTTACGCTAATTTCAACTGTTTTTCTTATCTGCTCAAGTTTTTCGCCTGTTGTATTTAAAAAATTCAAAACTGCATCGTTTGAATTTTTAAATGAACTGGAAAGTTCTTCTCTTGAACTTTTAAAAGAATTAGCAAGCTCCTCCCTTATTTTTGCCAATAAAGATAAAGTTTCATCGCGGCTGTTTTTGAACTCTGTTTTTATCTCATTTCTTATATTTGAGTCTGATTTTTCAACCGCGTCTTTTAATCTTAGGAGATTTGTATTTACTTCTGACAACTCAGCTGTCAACTTATCTGATAGCTTAATGTTTTCTTCGATGCCTTTTTCGTTTTTTTTATTTTTAAAAAAAATAAAATAAATGTTAATAAGAAGTAAAATTATGA
>JAKAQK010000114.1:3453-6990 GCA_021822625.1 bacterium
ATTAAAACAGGCATGGTTTTTAATAGCCAAAAATAGATATACACAATTGACGTAGACATAATATTTATAGGGGGACAAAAGGCTCCGATTTAATTTTTATTTATCTTTCAGAGAATAAATAACAGCGGTAATATTAAATATCTGCTATATATTTGAAATATTGATAATTATTTCTGCAGCCTCCGCCAAATCTTCGACAAAATAATCCGGAACTACATTCTTATCATATTCATACATATCGTTTTTCACGCAAAAAGATTTAAGACCTGCGTTAATTGCAAGCTGAATATCGGTATCTTTATCTCCCACCAAGTAAGATTTGCTTAAATCTATATTATATTTAATTACGCTGTTTTTTATCATTTTTGTATTGGGCTTGCGACAATCACACGATATATTGTAAGGCTCGACCGTTCCTTCTACATGATGAGGGCAATAAAATATATCGTCAATATAAATATTATTTTTATTAAAAATTTCTAAAAGCGCATTATGAACTTTTTTTAGATCGTCTTCATAAAAAAAACCTTTTGCAATCCCTGATTGATTAGTTACTATGATTAGTAAAAATCCGGCTTCTTTAAGTTTTTTTAAGGCTTCTATTACACCGGGAAGAATAATTAATTGTTCTGGGAATTTAAGATAGCCAATATCTTTGTTTAAAACCCCGTCTCTATCCAAAAACACGCATTTATTTTTTTTAGTTTCCAAAATCATATACAATTTGTTTTTTAATTTTTAATTTATTTGCAAACACGGCATTGTTTTCGGTTTCAATTAATAAATACATATATATCTTCCGCATCTTTTATAGTCATAAACTATGGTCATAAAATATGGTCATAAACGCTACCGCCGAAAGGACTAACTTTAGCAATGCCGCCGTAATATTTTTTAGTTAATTTAATGTTGTTATGCTCCTTTTTCATACTGAATGAGTAAGCTTCATTTTATTTTGTTTTATTTTATTTTATTATTAATATTGCTTTTAACGTTACATTATTTTGCCTTTACTAATTTACTTATAAATTCTTTTAAAACTGCAGCATTATTGTTGATTTCATCCTTTAGGCCATATAATAATGTTATATTTTTGTCGCCGTTTTTGAAAAATGTCGATATTTGCTCCAATGAATTTTCGGCTTCGCCGCCCTTTGCCATATTATTATAGTTATATTCAGAAAGTTCCTGCAAATATCTTCTTCTAAATTCTGTAAAATCAATCATTGCCGCATGATATAATTTTCTTATTTCGTTAGAAGGGGCAATATCTTTAAACCAAAAATCTAATTTAGCTTTTTCTTTGCTCATTCCTCTCGGCCATAGCCTATCTACCAATATTCTTATTCCATCTTCATCGGTTGGCTTTTCATAAATTCTTTTTATATTTATCATACAATTTGTCTTATATAAAATAGTATATTATATTATTATTACATAATTATGCGATAACTCAATAGATGATAGCCTCGCTAAACAGCTAAGCATATCTTTCTTCTTTGAAAGGGTCTGCGCCGTTAGAGTATCCTCTTTTTTCCCAGTACCCAAGCTCTTCCTTATCTAAAAACGTTATAACTTTCACCCATTTAGCGCTTTTATATGCATACTTATCGGAAATAACCAGACGCAGCGGATAACCATGTTCTGGGCTCAACGTCTCTCCGCCGTATTTAATCGCGAGTATCGATTTATCTTTGACGAAAAAATCAATCCCTACATTTGTAGTATAACCGTCGTAAGAACCTATCAGGACATACTTTGCATTTTTATTAGGATTTACGATAGAGACTATTTTTTTTGATAAAACGCCTTCCCATTCGGCAGATTCTTTAGTCCAGCCGGTAACGCAATGAAAATCGTCTATGACTTTATCGTTTGCCATATTCACGACATCTTGATAAGTTAACACTAAGGGGTTATCTACCAGCCCATTTATCGTCAGTCTGTAATCGTCAATGCCGATATCTGGAATATAGCCCAAGTCAAGCTGAATAAGTTCATCTACTTTTTTTTGATTAGGCGGTATCATTTTTTCTCAAACCTATCCTTAAATATATCCTGTATTTAAATACATATAAACAATATCCACAACAAACATAATATTATTATATATATTATTATATTTGTTAAAAATTATATCCTATAGTTAAATACAAATAATTATTTTTCATTGTTCCGCCGTTATAAAAATTATCGGCGGTCAAACTTGAATTAACTGAATTAGAGCTACCCTGCGTCACATTCACATTAGACAAACTTATAGGCGTTTGCCCTATTGAGCCTACATGGAAAGAATCGTATTCATAATTTAAACCGACATACCAGTTAGATATAAAATTATAGTGAACGCCGGCATCAAAAATATATTCGGTCATACTTGGAGAAGGCAGCGATGCGCCCTGATTTGCGGCTATAAAACCCGGCGCTGCAAAACCCCTTTTAAAATTATAAGGTAATACATGAAAAGACACTTGACCGGAAAGATGTTTGGCGAATACCTGAACGCCCGCTCCGTATCGCATTCCTAATCCATACAACCCTTGAGCATATTCATCGTTAGCCGCCTGCGGATTTGTTAAAGCGGCGTACAAAAGGTCATTCGGGTTAGTTGAAGTAAAATCATGCGCATAGAAAAAATCAGTAAAGCCGCCGATTCCCAGATCTGCATATGGAACCAAAGTTATCTCATTATTATCTAAACCAATCGGATAGTCCACGCCTAGGGGATTCCAGTAATATCTTAAAAATACCTCCTGCATTTTACCTGTTATAGTTGCATCTGTTGTATTCATAGTTAAATTGGAGCTGTCAACATAACTCAAATTAAAATTTGAACTTGAATAATAATATTTATCTTTGATGCTTGGAATAAAAAACAAAATCCATGAAATAGGGGGAGGCAAAAAATCGCCCACTGAAATAATATGGTTAAACGAATGATATCTTAATGCTAATCCGTTACCGTTAAAATTTGAATTATTTAACCTGTAATTTAACGGAACAGTAACAGATTCATTGTTAATTCCGGTTATAGTATCTGAAATATTGTCAAGCTGACTTATTGGATTTGAATAATTTTGACTCAAAAACGGAGATAAATCTAAATTAACGCCCCACCATTTGAAAGGGCTGTTTGAATCTGCATGACCGGCGGAGTAATAAGATTTAGGATTGAACATACCACCCTGATTGCCTCCGTTAACAGGCGGCTGTACACCGGTAATGTTTCCTGCGCTTGCGGAGCTTTGATTATAATTATTTGACGGTGTAATGCCCGTTATCGTCCCGCTAGCCTCTGCGACGCTAATTGAAGCTGCTACCGTAATGAATAGAGATAATAAAACAACAAACGATAATTTAATGCGATTTGTTCCGCTAACATTAAAATTTTTTTTAATAATTTTAATAAGTTTTTTTAGCAGCATCATTGCCCCCGTATTTTTAAAGCTGCGTAACACTTTTGCACAATTTTTAATATTTATTTTTTATTTTTTTTATTACATTTTTTCATTATAGTATCATTTTATCATAAAAGAT
>JAKAQK010000115.1 GCA_021822625.1 bacterium
TTCCGATCTTGAGTGAAAAGCCCTGTCCCGAATGCAGCGGGTTCAGGTTGAAGAGAGAATCCTTAAGTTATAAAATAAATAATTTATCAATAGTAGATATTACAAATTTAAGCATAAAAGATGCGCTGCATTTTTTTAAGAATATCAATCTTAATGAATATGAATTGGGTATAGCCGACAGAATCATTAAAGAAATTTCTGAAAGGTTGTCTTTTCTTGTAAATGTAGGATTGGATTATTTAACTCTTTCC
This sequence comes from bacterium, assembly GCA_021822625.1. Taxonomy (GTDB): domain Bacteria; phylum SZUA-79; class SZUA-79; order Acidulodesulfobacterales; family Acidulodesulfobacteraceae; genus Acididesulfobacter. The sequence continues at coordinate 252 of JAKAQK010000115.1, forward strand.
AGGTCAGCCTCTACTCTTTCAGGCGGCGAATCTCAAAGAATAAGGCTGGCAACGCAGATAGGTTCCGGACTTACGGGCGTTCTGTATATTTTAGACGAACCTAGCATAGGTCTTCATATGCGTGACAACGAAAGGCTTTTAAAGACTATATTTGATTTAAGAGATAAAGGCAATAGTCTGATAGTTGTCGAACATGACGAACTGACCATGCTGAAATCCGATTATATTATAGATATGGGTCCTGGAGCCGGTAAAAACGGCGGATTTGTTGTTGCTGCAGGGACACCTGAAGAAATAATGCATAACCCCGATTCTTTGACCGGAAAATATTTAACTAAAAAATTAAAAATAGATATTCCGGAAAAAAGAAGGTCTCAAGATAAAGGTTTTATTAAAATTGTAGGAGCTAAAAAAAATAATTTAAAAAATATCGATGTTGCGATTCCTTTAGGTAATTTAGTTTGCGTTACGGGCGTTTCCGGTTCAGGGAAAAGCACCCTTGTCGTCGATACGTTATATGAAGCGGTGTCCGGTTATAAAAATGGAATAAAAGATTTTTCAAAATTTGACGTTGATTTTATTGAAAATATAAACTTGATTGAAAGAGTAATAGATATTGACCAATCCCCTATCGGAAGGACTCCCAGATCTAATCCGGCAACTTATACAGGTATTTTTACGGTTATAAGAACCCTGTTTTCAGAGACGAAAGAATCTAAAATAAGGGGTTACCAGCCAGGAAGATTTAGTTTTAATGTTAAAGGAGGCAGATGCGAAGCTTGTGCCGGCGACGGGGTTAAAAAAATTGAAATGCTTTTTATGCCGGATGTATATGTTACCTGCGATGTTTGCAAAGGAAAACGATATAACAGCCAAACACTGGAAGTCAAATATAAGGATAAAAATATTTACGATGTTTTGAATATGACATTTAAAGAAGCATACGATTTTTTTGGGAGCATACCGTCATTAGCTCATAAGATAAAATTTTTAATAGACGTAGGACTTGATTATATTACTTTAGGGCAGCTTGCAACTACCCTTTCCGGAGGGGAAGCTCAAAGAATAAAATTATCAAAGGAATTGTCCAGACCCAATGAGTTTAAAACACTCTACATATTGGACGAGCCTACAACTGGACTGCACTTTGAAGATATAAAAAAATTATTAAAAATTATCAATCTATTAGTAAACTCCGGAAACACCGTCGTTGTCATTGAACACAATATGGATGTTATAAAATGTGCCGATTATGTAATCGACATGGGACCGGAAGGCGGAGACGGCGGAGGTTTTGTCGTAGCGGAAGGCAGTCCTTACGAAATAATATTAAATGAAGATTCATTAACGGGGAAATATTTAAAAAATGAAATAGGCATCAACAATGCATAAATAGTATATGTTAGACGGTATTACCGGAAATTTAATATAAAAAAGTATTGACTTTAGACCCAGATAGTGATAAAAAATAAATCTTGTAATGAAATTTATTACAAGATTAATATAAATACCTACAAGATTAATTTTTCAAATTAATTATTTTAAATTCATAATATTTAAACTAAAGGGGGGTAAAAAAATGGCAAAAAGCTCGGAAGAATCGCCTTCAAGGCGAACTTTTATGATGGTTGTCATTGGATTGATTTCAACAGTTATAGGTATCGCTTTAGCGGTTCCTATTCTTGGTGCAGTCTTAAATCCATTGTTCAGAAAAAGAGACATTGTCTGGACGAAACTTGGCAAGATAAGTGATTTAAATTTAAAACCGTTAAACCCGACATTTGTTCCTGTTTATTTTAGAGTTAAAGAAGGTTGGTCCGTTAATACTTTGCCCAGGCAGGTAGTTGTCGTAAAGCAGGTTAACGGCGATTTGCTGTTCTTTTCTAATCAATGCACGCATTTAGGATGTCCCTTACACTGGATAGCTTCAAGACAAAAATTTTTATGCCCTTGTCATGGAGGCATGTTTAACGCAACAGGGCAGGTAGTCGGCGGACCTCCGCCAAGACCTCTTTATCAATGGGTTCATAAATTTGGCAGCGATAAGGATACTGTTTACATTCAAAATAAGTTCAAAGACAATCCAAAAGACAGGGGGATCTGATGTTTAAACAAATTCAAAACTGGTTCGATGAAAGAATCGGTCTTACTAAAGTTATAGAAGAATTTAACGGTGAAAGAATACCGAGACGCGGAGGCTGGGCGTACACCTTTGGAAGTCTTCTTGCTTTTCTTTTTACCGTTCAGGTAGTGACAGGCATATTTTTGCTGTTTTATTATGTTCCATATTTTCCGATAGCAAGAAATGCCACATATTTCCTTAAGCATCATGTTGTTTTTGGAAATATATTATTAGGCATTCATCTATGGGGCGCCTTTACCATGATATTCTTTATACTAATCCATATGGCAAGGGTGTACTTTTCCGGCGCCTATAAAAAGCCGAGAGAAATGCAATGGGTTGCAGGTATGGTACTGTTTTCCGTTGTTGTTATCTTAGGTTTGACCGGTTATATGCTCGTCGGCAATGAAAACTCATGGTGGACTATAAACGTTCTTACTAATGTTGCTTCTCACACTCCGTTTATTGGAGGTTTTATAAGAGAAATCGCCAAAGGCGGCACAGAGACAAGCGTTTTAACCATGCAGCACATTTTTGCCGTTCACGTCTGGTTATTGCCTATTGTGGTAATAATGTTTATACCGATACACTTATTTTTAATAAGAAAAACAGGTCATCAGGGTATGGCATTAGAATATAAAAATAGCAAAATAAGCGAAGACGATGAAAAAAGATGGTTAAAACCGGATGGAACCGTCCCTTTCTTTCCAGACCAGTTTTATAAAGATATGATTGTATCATTAGTTGTATTTGCGATTATTTATATATTGGCGGTATATGTCGGAGCGCCTATCGGCCCGATGTACAGACCTTTAGCATTACACTTTGCTCCTGAAGCAGACTGGTATTTCTTAGCAAACGAAGAACTGCTGAAATACTTTCCGGGTCACGGGCTTATTATATTTTCAACGTTTCTTATCCCTTCAATCGGGTTTGGAATATTATTTCTTATTCCGTTTATTGACAGAACAAAGGAAAGAAGCCCGTTCAAAAGACCGGCTGCTACTGTCTTGGGGATACTCTTTCTACTTTTGTTAGTTTATTTAACATTAATAGGCGGGGAACCGAAAGCGCCGGCAACTGTTTAATTTATATTTGATAATGAACGCTCAGGCATTGATAATTTTGCCGTGAGCAGCAATAGCCTGAGTGTTACTTTATTAATAAATATAAATTGCTGAGTTGCTAATAACAATTATATACTTAAGAGGAGCAAATCAAGATGAATTTAGGAACCGTAGATATATTAAACCTATTTATAAATCGATTGGCATTAGGATTCATGGCAATCGCATTTATATCTCATTACATAGGGATATTTAAAAAAAACGACAGGTATTTCAGGCTTGCAAAGCCGTTGATACTTGCTTCGTTAATAATTGGCACAGTACAGACGATTGTTTATTTCTATTTTTTAAGCATGCTCAGAAACGGTATACCAAATTTTTGGATACTTATGAGCAAATTGCAGCCCGGAGTTATAGGATACTCAATGGATTTTCTGCTGCTATTTTTAGTTTTGGGTGCATTATATTATTCCGGTTTTAATTCTAATCCGGAACAAGGCAAACAGGGATGGAACGTTTTTATAGGTATATTGGCATTTGTAGCAGGATACGCATCCGACGTTTTTTACACATTAGCTGAAAGTTATACATTGGGTCCCACGCCAAAAACTGCTATAAGAACTCCTATGTCAATACTGCTGTCTATCGAAAAAAATGTTCAGCTGTTTGCATTATCTGCTGCAATCCTTGCAATTTATGCAGCTATAAGATATATAATTTCCTCTAAAAAGGAAGATAAAGAATTTTACGATTGGATGGGTTCATTCGCCAGCATAATAACCGTAATGTTCTTGACGGCTTATCCTATTGTCTATTTTGGATGGTTTAAACATTTCAGAGCAACCTCCAGTCATGGATTTAATAGAATAATGCTCGGCAAATATCAGTGGATAATGTACGATTTCTTGGAATCGTTCGGAGCAGCATTAATTCTGAACTTTATTTATATGTTGTGGAAATTAATCAATGGAAGAGACAAGAGCAAACCAACCCTGTCGGTGGGTTTGATAGGTTTTTTTATAATAGTAGCTATTGTAGCCTTAAGTTTTGGAGCACTTCCCCTTTCTATGGGCGTTTTAGGCAATATGCAGCCTGTAAAATATCTTGCTCTCGCCGGATTATTTTTGACCGGATTTATGGTATTGGGATATTATCTTAAAGATTTGACGCCAAATTTTAAGTTCGGAAATATTTCAAAAATACCGCAATTATTTCTCATAGTCGGCGGATTATTAGTCGCATTTAACGTTCCGCTTATGGGCTATATGAAAATCATGGCTAGAGGCAAAGATAGAATAATCTATCAGACAATGAATCTTAATGGTACTAAATATGTTGCGCCTATTATATACCCTTGGCCTGTTAAAAAAGGATATGGCATTCTGCATGATAAGTGCGTAATATGCCATACGCTGAACAGAGTCGAAAGATATAACGGAAAAGCATATGGTCCGTTTAAGCATTTAGTTGAACACCAGATGAGAATAGTAAACGGTTGTCCTATTACATTGGCTGAGGCTAAAGAGGTTGTTAAATATTTAACTTCGTTAAATATTATTGCTTATAATCAGCATCTTGAAAAAGAACATAAAAAATGGGTTCCGCCAACTTCTTTACCATGGGGAAAACCGGCAACATCGACGACAGCTGCGCCTAAGAAAGCAAAAAAGTAAAAGCGGTATCTAAGGCAAAGCCGGCTGCGAAAGCTGCATCAACATTGACTGGAGCTGCTTTAAAAACGGCTGCAATGAAGATCATTGATGCTCAAGGATGCTTAGGATGTCATACAATAGACGGGAAAGGCGGTGCCGTAGGGCCTAATTTATCGCAGGAAGGCAACAGGGGTCACAGTGTACACTGGATTGAAGTGCAAATTCAAACACCTAAGGTACATGATCCGTCGACGATAATGCCTGACCATCATTTGAATCCGGTACAATTGAAAACAGTGGCAACTTATGTAGATTCACTTAAATAAAAGTTAATATAAACAAAGTGAAGATATAATTTGGATATTGCTTGCATAATAAAGTATATGTTATCATAATAAAACCTATAATTGATGCTAAATCCATATTATATTGCTTGCATAATAAAGTATATGTTATGCAATTTTACCAAAGTTATGATTTGCTGTTTAAATTGTTTCTTTAGCTTTTTGCTATAATATTAAATAGGCATTTACTTAGAATAAAGTAAATGCCTATTTTTTAATAAATTTTCTGCACAAACAAATTTAATAATTAAAAAATGGATAAACAATTTATTAAACAAATAACCAGAATGAGTTCCTTAGGTTTAAACGTTATAATTTCTTCCGTTATAGGGTTTGCTATAGGATATTATTTAGATAAATATACAGGATATGATTATCTATTTGTAATTATTTTTACATTAATCGGATTCATTGCTGGAATTTATGAAATTTATAAACAAATTAAAAAAGAACTTAACACAAAAATGTGACAGTTATGAAAAAATATCACCTTTGATCAACATTCCGCTTTTGCTCGGCAGCATAATTTTTTTTATAATAAGTTTATTTACGGTAATTTTATTTCAAAATCTAAATTATATACTAAATATAGCTATTGGATTTTTAATTGCATTCGTTTTCTATACCGACATGGGTTTATATGTTTCTAAACATATAGAAATAAAAAATTTAAATCCTGTTATGCTCATTATTAATTTAATAAAAAACTTGCTCTTAATAACTTTTTTTTTTATAATAACATATAAATTAATATATTATAATTATGTAGGTGTGTCTGTAGGGTTTACTATAATGCCATTGTCTGTTTTTTTAGCATTGGTATTACGTCTAATCAATTATGAGTAGAAATCACCAAACTGAATGAATAGTTTAAATAAAATTTTTATTATTTATTATATTGATATATTAATGAATACATAATATAAAAGTTAGTTGTTTGAATGAAATATAAAAATAATTACATAGTTTCAAATTATGAGGTTTAATATATGTTAAAAGCGCCGATTTTATTCAATATTCCAGGAATACCTATTTACTGGACTATGACTGTTATTGTAATGATTATAATTCTTTCAGCTTCTTTCATTATAGGAAAAAGCCTGAAGGTTGTTCCCGGTGCTATCCAAAGTTTTTTTGAACTGATAATCATCATGACGGAATACTTTCTTAGAGAGATAATTGGCGATGAAGGCGCAATGTATTTACCGCTGATTGCTTCATTTGCTATTTTCATATTATTTTCTAATCTTCTCGGCAGTATTCCAGGGTTTACTTCTCCTACGGCAACAATTGATACTACTGCAACATTAGCGTTGATAGTATTTGTGTTGTCCCATTTTATGGGTGCAAAAAAGCACGGCTTTAAATATCTGAAAAAATTTTTGGGTCCGTTAATAGTTTTAGCGCCTATTATGATAATAATAGAGGTTATGTCGGCGCTTTCAAGACCTTTTTCGCATGCATTACGACTATTTGCAAATATATTTGCCGAAGAATTTATGGTAACGGTTTTATTATTTTTGCTTCCATGGGTAGTTCCGGCTATAATGATG
>JAKAQK010000116.1 GCA_021822625.1 bacterium
CGCCGGACGGTTTGGCTATTTTAAAGTTTTCCATTGCGACGTCGGAGTATTATAACGATAAATCCGGCAATAAAACGGAAAAAACTACTTGGCACAATGTAGTAGTATTCGGAAAGATAGCTCAAACCCTTGCAAACTATCTTAACAAAGGAAAGCAGGTTTTCGTGGAAGGCAGAATTAATAACCGTTCTTACGACGACAAAGACGGGAATAAAAAATATATTTCGGAAATAGTTGCGACTAATATCGTCCTGCTCGGCGCCAAAGGCGGCAGTGGCGGCGCCGAAGCCGCGGAGGCCGATTACGGGCAGACCTCTAACGATTACGGCTATGCCGGACAAAACGGCGGCAGTTCTTACGGCGCCGGTTCCGCAAATGCCGGCGGGACGTCGAACCAGCCGAACGAGGACGACGATATTCCGTTTTGACGCTTACCTTATACATATTTGTAAAATATCTAATTATAACTCCCTGAATTTAGGGAGTTTTTATTTTAAATTAATAATTTTTCTTGTAAATATTTATTGACAGTAATTTGGATATGCGATACATTTGATTTATGTTAAATTTAGGAGATTATGCCCAGTCTGATTATGCCGTTAAAAGTTTTATTATGGCTGGAGGCGAAAGGTGTTTTGCTTGTTGATTCTAATTCGGGGATGCCTTTATTTTACCCTAATTTATATGTAACTACGCAGATAAGAAATCGTTCGCTTTCATATTCCGCTATGGAAAGCGCTTTAGTGGGAATATCAGTATTACTTCGCTTTATGCTTGAAAGAAACTTATCGTTAGAGGACAAGTTTAAAAGGGGCTTATTTTTTGATTTACACGAAATAGATTCGTTAAGGGATTACTGCCAGAAAAAGTTAATATCTTCGGTTAAGAACAAGAACTTTATTGAATTAATTAATCCCGATAAATATAAGAAAGAAAAAAGCGGAAGGGTTTCTTCTCAGACCGAATATCGAAGATTAACCGTTATTGCCGATTATGTTGAGTGACTGGCGCTATATTTATCGGAAAGCAACCGTAATATCGAGCAAATAAAGTTAATAGATAAAATGGAATTTTGAGACGGGAAATTTGCAAGGTTGGATAGCAAGAGGTACTGCCTTTTCCAATCAGCCTACATACGGCGACAATCCGACCGCCCGCGGCAGGGGGGAACCGGCAAACCAGCAGGCAATTACTGGATAGGCGGGTACGAAAACCGCCACCGTCCATGGGATCCGGCAGGACAGGTTCAGGGAGACGGTCCGCAAGGCACTCTCACCTCTTTGCCTTTTACTATAGCTAAGCCGTTTATCAGTTTTCTAATGGGAGGAGGATGCGATATAAATACTGAACGGGCTGAACTATTGATCGGCGGACGGGTCGTTCGCACGGCAACCGGAAAATGCACCGATTTTTTCTTTATTCTTTTGATGTTTATTATAAATTTTCATTGGCAATATATAGGTTTTGAGCGATCTGGCATTACCTGTTGCAAATTTAAAATTAATAGATTTACCGGCTTTAAATATTATTGATTATTATAATATTTATAATTCTGATAATAATATTATACAAAATTTAGGATACGGTACTTGTCCTGCTTATAATCCACATACAGAGCCTTTATTGCATTACTCCGCCCTTTATATATTTTATATAGAAAGCATTATCCAATCTTTATTAGTTATTGCAAATATTGGATGGATCGCTTACGTTTGGATTTTTAAATAAATCTTTTATAGTATAGGTAATTAATTATGGCAGACACAAAAAAACATGACCTAATTATTTTTTATTTACAAAGCTATAACTCAAAACGTCGGAGATCCATGCGGATTGTCTTGCGCCACCTGACTCTGGCCGCCTCGGCAGGCTTGTTCCTCCTGCTGACCGCCTGCGCAGGAGTCGGCACATCGAATGCACAGGGCACGCTGACCGCTCACATCGGATCGGTGCGCGTACTCCCGCCCGAATTTCCTGTCCACAAGGCATACTAACCCTGCAGTTCCAATAATCAGCGCCGGGCCTGATAGAGGTTGGCCAGCTCGAAGAGCATGGTGAGGTGGGAATGGTTCTTGGCGATGCCCCGCATCCGCACTGGGCAGACAGGCTGAACAAAAACATCTTAAATGCCGTGCAGGTATAAAAATCAATCTGAAATGGCCAAGGCTTATAGCATATCAAGGCAGAGAATATCGGAGCTAAAAAATAAATTTAATATTGCATAGGTTTTCATGGGAATTTAATTATAATTATAAACAGATATTGTTGCATATTTGTATAAAATATGTAAAAATGATATTATGAATTTTGAATGGGACGAGTCTAAAAGCAACGTAAATAAAAGCAAACACGGTATTGATTTTGAAACCGCAAAAAATATATTTTTAGATGAAAACCGTGTTGAAATTATAGCCCCGTATCCAATAGAAAATAGATTTATTAACATAGGAAAACTTAACGGAAAATTATGGACAGTCATCTTTACAATTAGGGAAGACGCCATAAGAATTATTTCCGCAAGGCGTTCAAGAAAAAAAGAGGTAAAACTGTATGAAGAAAAATATTTTAGCTAAAACCGCAGAAGAATTTGACCGCCGTTTCGATGAAGGAGAAGACATTGCCGACCTTATCGACATTTCTAAGGCCGCTGTATCACGCGGAGGCAAAAAGGTCCGCCTCACAATCGACGTATCGGCATCTTTAGTTCAGGACATAGACGATATAAGAATGAAAATAGGCGTAGATAGGGGTGCGTTAGTTAAAATCTGGCTTTACGAAAGGGTAAAGCAGGAAAAAGGCGTAAGATAATTTATATTATTATACCTGCAAGCGGTTTTATTTACTACTATATTACTACTATAATTTTTATGTTAGTAAATTGAATAATAATATCAATAAGTTATCAATGTATAATTATGACCCCGACTCCCATTACGGAGGTTCGAACGGTTTTTAACTTCCAACGGAAGTTCATCCTTCTCTCCCAGCCATTCAAAAACCGCAGTAAATAAGCCGTTCCTGCGACCTAATCTGTTAAATAATAACCGTTAAATAATAAAGATAAATATTTCCTTGATTTTTATATCTTATAAGATATAACATTATAATGAATGGGGTAAAGATCGGAACTACTCAAGCCGTAATTTCGAGAATCGAAAACGGAAACGTCAATATAGGAATAGATACTATACAGAAAATAGCAAAAGCTTTCGGCATAACCGCGAGGTTAAGTTTTAATTTAACCGTTAAAGATAAAATAAGGAAACATCTAAATAATGATAATCAGGCACCGGGGTTTTGAGCCTCAAATAGGCCATTCCGTCTTTGTCGCCCCTACAGCGGTAGCGGGGTAGAAGCAGACTGGGAAGACGGGGGCAAGCGGTATAAAAGGGTAACCGAAGCAAGGTCTAAAGAATTAGGGGAACATTTTGACGATATTATTCTGGATAAATAATGAATAATCAATAATTAGTTTAATTCAGAGGGACGGAAATGTCTAAAGAATATAGCATAAGTAAAATTAAAATACTCCCCGTATTCCCCGTATTAATAGGCATGTTTTTCTTGGTAATTTTTAACATAACTTTAAATTTCGTATTTCCTGCCCCCGCTCTTGCCTTAAAACTGACAACCGGCTCTTTTAAAAGCGGCGGGGTTATACCGGCTATTTACACCTGCGAAGGAAGTAATCTTTCTCCTTTGCTGTCATGGACGGATGTTCCCGCCGGAACGAAGACCTTCGCCGTAATAATAAAAGACATGGATGCGCCCGGGGGCGTTTTCTACCACTGGTTGATTTACAATATACCCGGCAACGCAAGAAGCCTTAAAGAAGGCATATCCCCAAGCCGTCGCGCCGTTAACGGCTTTTATGCGCAGGGGATTAACGGTTTCGGCAACACTGGTTACGGAGGGCCGTGTCCCCCGCAGGGCAAACCCCACAGGTATCTTGTAACTTTATACGCTCTTAGCGCGAAATTGAAATTGGGCAGGGGAGTAAACGCGGGAGGGCTTCTAAGCGCCATGAAAGGACGCATACTGGATTCTGTTTCGGTAACAGGCTATTTCGGGAGTTAAAGATATAAATGAATTTTACACATAAAGACCTCTCAAAATTATATAAAACAAAAACCATTAATTTGCCATATTTTTATATTCTTTCAAAAATAAATTCCTGCTTTTATTGTGTGCAAAAAGACCATGATTTGCTGTAATTCTCCAGTTTATTTGCCTGTTTATTGAATATACGCAAAAAAAACAGTATAATAATAATTAATAAATAAATGCTATATATAATATTATAATTATTAAGGTGAATAAATATGCAGAATACGGAATTTGAAGCTGAGGTAAAAAACGGCGTAATCCGTTTGCCCAGAAAATATTATAATGCAAAAAAAGCAAAAGTCATAATATTGGATAATGAAACCGGAAATAATAAAGATTTTATTTTTGAAACGGTTAATAACCCTGCGCATTTAACCGGCTGCATTTCTTTCCTGTCAAGAGAAGAAGCAAATGAAAGATAAAATCTTTCTTGATTCGAATATCTTTCTTTACGGCTTTTCCGACATAGACCCGCAAAAACATGAAACTGCAAAGAATATTTTATTATCGGATGATTTTGCCGTCAGCACGCAAGTAATAAATGAAGTTAGCAATATATATGCTTAAAAAACTGGGGTTTGATGAATCCAGCGTAATCGAATTTATCGACAGTTGCTATAAAAGATATTCAATTATTAGTTTTTCTAAAGATATATTGCTTACGGCATCTTTAATTAGGACTAAATACCGTTATTCATATTGGGATAGTACAATAATAGCATCCGTATTGGAAAACGAATGTAATATTTTGTATTCAGAAGATTTGCATTCTGGACAAGAAATAGAAGAACAATTGAAAATTGTTAATCCGTTCAAATAAATAAACTTTATTTCGCAGGTTTTTTAATCCTAATGAAAGCAGTTCTTCCATCCCTAGTGGAAGCGATAGATATTTGTTTTATAACGGACATCCCATTGATATAAAAAATTTAACCTATTTCATTATAACTCCGCCTATACTACCCATGTTAAAAAACGAATAAAAATCCATTTTGTTTTTATTTACGAAATCCAAAAATGCATAAGAATTATCAATATCGTCCGAAATCAATACCCCGCCGTTTTTAATATGATTAAAAGCAGTATTATATTCTAAGGTTTGCCACCAGTATGAATGATCGCTGTCATGAAAAAAGATGTCGATTTTATCGAAATTATTTATAAATTTTTTAAACGATTTTTTGCTATCTCTTTTTAATACCGTAAAATCCCATCTATCCTTTAAATAATCGGGGACAATTTCTCCCGCGTCATATCTAATATCCGTACTGAAAAGTTTACCTGAATTGTTTTCCTGCATAGCTTTTAAAATAAAAAATGATGATTGTCCGGTAGCTACTCCTGTTTCAATGATTAATTCAGGCTTTTTAATTCTTGTAATATAGTAAAGAAATAAGGCCATATTTGATACATGCAAAAACTCGAATTTTACGGTTAATTTTTCCAATAATTCCTTATATTCCGCTATTGCTTTATCAGACTCTATTTTTAATGAATCCAATATGGGGGGGGGGGAATAATATCTGGCCTACTATTTCTTCAGGGACAGAAGCCATTATTTTTGATTTAACGGAAATTTCGAACAACGAGGGTCTGATTATTTTATGGGGAAACTTTTTTAAAGTTCTTACAAACTCTTCTTTGATTCTATTATACGGCCTAATCTCGCCTACAGCATATTTAAAGCCTGCAAAAACCCCGTTAATCTTTGCATATTGCCTTACGTCATTTATATAATTTTTTAATATGTTTCTTCTTCCCATAAATAAAAGTCTCCTATATTGGTAGATATAAACATCGGTACAATAATATTATAAAAGATTTTCTTTTGCAAGAAAAACTTTACTCCCAAATCCCGATTTAGAAATTTATATTCTGACATTTTTGTCCACATCAAAGACATGCTTTGATAGACACGGACGTCAATATCGCGTAAGCGGGAATCCAGTATTAGCTATAACTAAAATACTTAAAAACAGTTTCTAAATCGGGATTTGGGTTACTCCAAAATTGCCGAAAGAAAACAAATAGTTATCGAGATTTGCCAAAGAGGAACGGAATCCCTATTTTCAGGATTGTAATTTTTTCTTTTAAGTGTTTGTGGCGGGAAAGGGGTTTTAATTATTATTGTGGTCCGTGTCATTATCCCAATTTATCGGTTCGTTACAGCCTTGTTATCCCTGTATTTAGACCATGATATTTTAGGGTCTAACATAGAGATTTTTGAAAATCTTTTTCTGAAAGAAATTATTTTGCCGATAGAGCTTTCGGAAATGCCTATATCCGCCGCAAATGTTTTGTTTTGTCCTAAAAGATAAAAACCGAGGTCGTCGAACCTTTCTATAAAACGTATTATATTTTCGCCTATTAACCAATACAAACGGGGGTCGGCTTTCTTCTTAGAACGCATAGCGGCTTCCGACAGCAGTCCTCGAATATCGTTTAATAAAATCGCATAGTCGGTTTCGATGAAACTTAATTCCTGCTGAATATTTTTAGTTTCGTCGTTAAGCTTGTCAATCGAAGTAGCGGCTTTGCATCTGCCAGTGAATTTGTCTTTTATTATTTTTAAAGGAAATTTTTCTTTTGTTTTTTCTTTCATGCTTCTTTTCCCCAGTTCGATAAAAAGCGGTTTATAAATGCTTGCAAAGATTTTTGTTCTTGCAGATAACCCGATAAGACAAATGCGGTTGAAACGACGATATGGTATTTCTCTCCGCCGCTTTTTGCAATTCTTTTGAAAGCGGGGTGTTCGTTGTTTATCCAAACCGTTCCTTCTTCTATTTTCCCTAATTCGTTCGAATCTTT
>JAKAQK010000117.1 GCA_021822625.1 bacterium
GCAATATAGACAAAAAATCGGAACACGTTTTTTGCGATAAAACAGGTAAAAAAATAACCGATTTTAAAAAGTCTTTTCATACAGCCTGCCGTAATGCCGGATTAAAAGACTTACGCATCCACGACTTAAGGCACGTCTTTGCAAGTAAAATGGTTATGAACGGAACGTCGCTTTATATTACAGGGGAACTGTTGGGTCACCGGACGACTCAGATGACAAAAAGGTATAGCCATTTAGTGCCAAGTACGCTTAAAAAAGCGGTTAATGACGTGTGGGGTGAGAAATAGAGCAGATTTTCATAATTTTATTGATAATTTATTTAAATTAAAAATTAAGATTGGAGTTATTATGACTGATTCAATCGTTTCGGCAGAATTAATCGAACGGAAAATTTATTTAATCCGCAATAAAAAAGTTATGCTCGACAGCGATCTTGCAGAGCTTTACAATGTTGAAACAAAGGTTTTAAACCAGGCGGTTAAAAGAAATATTGCGCGCTTTCCGGAAGACTTTATGTTTCAGTTAAATGAAAGAGTAAGCTTTGAAACTTTCAAGGTCACAATTTGCGACCTTGAAGAGAGGGCAAAATATCAAGTATTTGCCGCATGTTTTTACCGAAAACGGCGTGGCTATGCTTTCCAGCGTTCTTAACAGCGAAAGGTCGATACAGGTCAATATACAAATAATGAGAACCTTTACGAAAATCAGGGAAATGCTATCCTCCCATAAAGACCTGAGGCATAAAATAGAAGAAATGGAAAAGAAATACGATTCTCAATTTAAAATTGTTTTTAACGCCATAAAAGAATTAATGACCCCGCCGGAAAAACAAGTCCGAAAAATAGGGTTTAAAATAGAAAAATAAGAATTTTAAAGAATTTAAAAAATCGGGTAGTTTATGTCTCAACTAAACTTAGCAAATAAGTGTCAAAGAAATCAGAACTTCTTATAAGCAATGTTATTTATTTCATAAATTAAATTTAAATCATTTAAAATTATATTTCTTATGTCTTGAGCCGGATTATTCGATAAAGTATTTTGGAGAGCCTTTATAAACATGCCATTAATGATAAATTGATTATCCTGAATAAATAAAGATCTTTTTACGGAATTCTCACGTTCTTTCGTTATTCGCCAAAAACTTATAACTGCCGTAATAAGACTTATTCCGGCAGCAATTAAAGAAATTATATTAATAAGCATAAGCTTTATTTTTTAGCGGCTAAAGAGATTAGGGCAAAGCCTATTAAACCTATTATTGCCAGACCTATCAATTTGTTTCCCGTATTAGGATAACCGCAAGCATCAAGAGTTGCGCCCACCAAGATTTCAATAACGTCGGTATCGGGATTACTTACAGACTGAATTATGGAAAAAATAGACTCTTTTTCTTTACCCCTCGCATAAGTTCTTAAATAAGAACATATTTCAGTTTTAAATCTTGCATCGTTTTTAAATTCTTCAGTTAGCCCATCTCTTCCTTTGGATTTTATATAAGGTCTATAATCCAACATCTTGCCAGGATCTTTTGAACCCCACTCTATAAACTTATTGTAAAAATAATTGCTATTTGCATTTATATTGTTTATGGCGCCTGTATTTATAGCATTCATGTTTATAGCATCTGAGAACATTATATGATTTACCTATTTTATTTTATACATATGTAATTTTATCATATTTTTCACAAATAAATAACCAAATTTTATTGAAATTTACATAATAATACTGCTTTGCAGTATTCCATAATTTTTTATTTTTTTATTCCGAATAATTGTTCGACTAAAATATTATTTATTTTTTTCAAATTTTCAATCTCTTTTTCTTCGCCTTCGGCTTTGAGTTGGTGGCATGTTTTGGAAATTTCAGAGAGTTTTTGATGAAGCTGATTTTTAATATCAAATTTTGGAATAGCCACATGCTCCATTACCGACGGCGTGCCAAAGCCGCGTCCGGCGGCAGAAAACGATTTAATGAAATCACGAACCGGTTTCGAATTTATAATAGCACAAAGATAATGAGCTTCGGATTCAGTTCCGGCTACAAAAAATGATGTCGTATGAAGAGGGGTTGCAATTTTATAACCAATTTTTGTTTTTATACTCGACAAGACAGAGGCATAAATATCATTAGACATTGCTTTCCAAACCACTTTAAATAGAGCAAAAGTCTCTTCCGAGATATTAAACTGACTGTAAAATGGGGCATTAACTTGTTCGTGGTATTTTTTATATAAAGGACGATTTAAAAGAATTTCTTTAAAATTAAGTAAATAACTAAATGTACGTGGGTAATTTATTTTTATAAAATCTTCATCATATCCGCGTCGAGTTTCCGGATTTTGAACAACTAACATAAAGACTCGTTGGTTTACTCCCCATCTATCTATATCCGAACCACGTATGGCCGGATAAACTAAATTTTGTTCTATTGTTTTTTCGACTTGCTGAATTTTAATTTTCCCCTCCTCGGTTAGATTTCGGATAATTAAATTTCCATCGGATAACAACTGCTTTACTTCAAGCCAGAAAACTCCGTAAGGATTGGGATTGGCTCCTAAAAGAGCCTTATAAAAGTTTTTTCCCTCAATGGTAGTAAAAACTTCTGACTCGGCTAATTGAGTCTGCCAAGCTCCAACGTTTGAGCCAATTGGTTTGGCACTATATTTTTTCCTTTGTAAAAGCGGTAAAACTTCTTCCAATGATTTATCCACGGCAATTTTACCGACACCTTTTCTCTTTGTCCAAACAAAATATGGCAACGGGTACTCTGTTTTTTCACCTTTCTTTAGAATAATGGCAGCGGTTTTATTAGCCGCTCCTTCAAATGGCTGGATAGAAGCTAAATCGTGGGCTTTAATTATTTTAAGATAATTTTTATCCCCCAGTTGAAATCTCCTAAATCCCTCTCCTGCCCCTTTGGACTTGAAAACTTCTTGCGTTATTAAAAAACCTAACTTTCCTTCATTTAGAAGATAATAATCGGATGAGGTATAAACAAACAGCATTGAAAAATCTTTTTTGCCTCCGCCGAGACGGGCTTGAAAACCTTTTAAAGAGAATAATCCGTAATCTTTCCATAATTGAAGCGTAGCATTTCGATATTCCTGTGAAAGATAATCCCACCTTATCCAAGGTGGATTCCCGACAACAAAGTCAAATTTTCCGGCAACTATTGGCGCAAATGCGTTTTTTAAAAATCTTATCCAAATACCATTCTTATTCTGTTTTTCCAGTTCTAAAATTTGACTATAAAAATCTTCTATAGCCCGTTCGCTATAAGTAGAAACAAGTCCTACTCTTTTTAATCTTTTTAAAGCTTCATCAGCCGAAAACCGATTTTTTACCATTTCTTCGATAAGAGGAGCAGCATTTGTTAACAAAAATCCGCTATTTCGCACCCACTCGGCAGGAACTTGGAATTTACCGACAGAGGTTGAAACTTCCGAATATTCTCCAAAAAGATTACCGGTTATTCTGGTTGGCGTTAAAACTGAATCCGTAAGATAAATCGGGATTTCAACCGTTGGAAGTTCATTCACTAAATCGCCCAGAGCAAAAAGATAATTGGTTCGGGCGGCAATAACGGCCAAAGGGTTTAAATCAAACCCCCAGATATTAGCAACAATTCTTTTTACTACTTCAAGCGGAGGCCATTTTTCTTTCTGCCCATGTTTCTTAGCTCTTTGAATAGCTAATACAAGAAAAGTCCCGGAGCCGCAAGCGGGATCTAAAAATCTCTTAAGCGTATTGCCGTTATAACCAACCTCGTTTAATAATAATTCTGCCAGCCAATCCGGTGTGTAATATTCGCCTAATCGATGGCGTACTTCCTGTGGAACTAAATATTGATAAAGTTTTTTAAGCAGATCTCGGGTAGAAGCCGGGGATAGCGTGCTGGTTGCTGGTTCAAATTCTGAAAGACATCGGGCAATCTCCCTTATTGCTTCTTTTAATTCGGGAGAGTCAAAAGCATCGAGATACCAGCGGAAAAAATCGCCTTCCAAAAAATTAGTAATTCCTTTTCTGGCGTAAATTCCACCGTTTTCTATATCATCAAGTTGCCTTTTAAGTTCGTCATCAGAAATATGGGTAAGATGGGAAGTAAAAGATGAGCTTAAAGATGTTTCGCGCAGGGTTAAAAGTTCTGCGGCAATGAGTTTCATTAGAAAAGCAAAGTAAGTGTGGATGGAAAATAAAAGCTCCTGAAAATCCGTTGCTACCTTAACTTTATAAAGTTTTGAAAGCGTTCCAAATTGATTTTCTTGCTTGCTACCCGTAAATTGCTCACCATATACAATTCCAAATAATCTTTTCCATTCATTAAAAAATGTTCGAATATGAGTTTGGTCGCCCCAATATGCTAAAGCATTGGCAAGTGCAGAAACCATTTTTGGCGCAAGTTCGCTTTGGGGTCCAAATTTTTGGGACAAGTTTTCGGCGTTAAGTGGAAGTCGGGACAGTGCCCGTAGATGAATTAAAAAAGTCCTGGCACTTTCATGGTTGAAATCATAAAGACCGCGCATAAGAAATTTCGTTTTATCAATATTTTTACCGTTTTTATTCTGGTATTGTACAAAGAAAATAGATTTGCCGTCAAAACCCACCCCTATTTGTTGGGTTAATTTTGTTTCTTTGATTTCATCGGTCAGATAATTTATTAGCTGTTCATAGGCGTGTTCGATATTTTTTTCTGAATGAAGCGACCTCGGAGGTTCATACTCAATTATCACTTGTCCATGCACCGCATCGGAGCGACCGCTATAAACGGACTTCTCATACTTTGGGGTTGATTTAAGATTTAACTCAGCCTTTATCGGTTCCAAAAGCTTTTCAAAACCAATTCTTAAATCTTCTTCGGTTTTAGCCTCGCGGAGTATTTTATCTGTCTCTAAAACAAGCCTGTCTGCTAATTTGGGAAGTGATTTTTCTAATTTATTAACGTTTTTATTCATTAAGATTACCCGTTTCTTTTGAGGCCGATTTTTTTATTTATAAAATCAACTTGCCGCTTTATTATAACAAGGCTTCTATAGTGTTATTTTTTTATAGGATTTAAGTTTCTCAAATAATTCATTTTTAGCTTTTTCGACGATTTTAAAGCTGTTCTTTAATCTTATTGTGTTTTCCCTTAAGGATCGCATATATGTTAATAATTCTATTCTGTCAAAATTGTTTAGTATTCTACTATATTGCTTCAAGAAATAGATATATTTTCTTCTATAATCATTATTAATATCGAATAAATCCAAAAATCCCTTCATTTTATTGTAGGTATTTATTATTAATTTCATTAGTTCACTATCTTCGATTTTTCCTATTAAATCTGCATTATTATTATAAATTAAAAAATATTCCTCCCTTCTAATATAAAAAAGTTCTATAAAAACATTTTGAGGTAAAATGTTTTGTATTAATTTGTTTAACTCATCATTATTGGGATCTTTTAACAACCTGTGAATCTCATTAGTAAAATATTTATCATCTTTATTAATGGAATTTAATTTCATTATTGCAGATTTAACCATGTCTAATTCCCAAAAAGATTCAACCTCATGATAGACTCCATTTAAAAACGAATCTATTAATTCTTTCCTTCGTTTTTCTTCTTTTTTAGAATCATAACGGAACGACAAAAAAGCGCCTATTAGAACAAATACACCACCTACTATTGCGCCAATTAATGCACTCCAAAAGCTATTCCAAAAATTACTTAATTGATCCATTTTAGAAATTTATTTACTATTATGCTTTTTGCTGTCTCAACGACTATAATTTTATCTATTTAAACATATACCCAAATATACTAGATAACTTCCTTATTGCCAGGTATCAGCAATAAATAACTGTTGCCTTGCCTATTACCAAATTGTTTACCTGCAATAAATTTTATATCTTTTTAACACAAAAAGCGAGTTGAATTAAAATAAGCTCCTCTAATCGCCAATTTTCCGATTTTAGTTCCTCTTAAATTTGGGTTAGATATAATCCATTTTTAAAACCCAGCTTTTGTTCTGTTTGACAAAACATATATAAAAGTTTTAAAATAAACTTAATCCAAACACTGAAAGACACGGTCGTCTCGCCTGGATGCAAAAAGGCAGATAAACCGGAGGTGAGCCCGATGGGGGCTTGCCTTGTTTAGCCCCATTCCTTTCTAATTATTCCCGCAATTATCAAAAAATCATGCGAACTTGTGAAATATTCCCTACAACCTCATATGAACACTAATCTAATTGTAAAAACCCTTCGTGAAATATTTGCGAATATTTTATTTATTTATCTCGCAATGCCACTATTATAATGCTTTATTAATAAATACCTTTGCGAAAAATTAAGATTGAATAATTAAAAGTTAAAAATATTTAGGCAGCCAAGAAAAAAAGGCCTTTTTCTTTTTGGCTGCCTTTTTTAAATAATTAACAATAATTAGCAATATTTCACGACTGTCTGCGAATTATCCAATAGTCTTTAAATATAGGTATTTATTGTATTATAATAATATATTATTAAATAATTCACAAGTTCACAAAATTGAATAAGACCACTCATTAATCGCCTATTATCTTATAATAAACGGCGGACTTTGTTTTCGTTTTTTCTACTCTCACAGCGACGGATCTTCTTTCGATTAAGGTTTCTATAAAATTGTTGAAGTCTTTTTTAAGCATATGCGTATAACGAAGGAGTTTGCTTCTTTCGATAGTCCCGCCGTTGTCTGCGATAATGTTTAATATTTTATTCAGCGTTTC
>JAKAQK010000118.1 GCA_021822625.1 bacterium
ACTGCTGAAAAATGTTTTATTCTTTAATTCAGAAAACGGGCGCAGTATTTATTTAGATATATTTTCCATTGTTTATGCAGGCTTTTTTTTATCGTTTATAGTAAAAATATTTAATTTAACTGAAGGCAGATTGCTGCTGATGCTTTTGTTCGTTATAATATGGGCTTCCGATATATTTGCGTATTATGGCGGCAGGCATTTCGGAAAACATCTTTTATATCCGTCTTTAAGTCCAAAGAAAACGATAGAAGGCGCTATATGCGGTTTTATCGGCGCTATCGGCGCAGCGATTATTTTTAAGATTTTAGCAGGTTATAATTTTGAGCAGACAAGTATTTTACTATATATTCTAATTGCCGGAACAGCTGCCATTGCCGGAATGTTCGGCGATTTAACAGAGTCTCTTATTAAAAGAATTGCCGGCAAAAAGGATTCTGGCCGTATCATACCGGGTCACGGCGGCATACTTGACAGAATAGACAGTTTAATTCTATCGGCGCCTGTTTTTTATTATATGGTTTTTTATCTTAAATTAAAATAAAATGGAATTTAACGATGTCCGCTCCTAATTTAAAAAAAATATTTATAGCAGGTTCAACAGGTTCAATAGGCAGGGCAGCCGTGGAAGTAGCATTGTCATATCCTGAGAAGATTAAAATAACTGCAATTTCCGCTGGTCATTATTCTGAAATTTTATTAGAGCAGGTCATAAGGTTAAAGCCCGAATATTGCTTTATTTCTGATAAAAATGAGGCATTAAAGGCAAGAACATATTTTAAAAAGAATTTTGTAAATGCAGCCGTATTTTATAAAGATGACGATTTAAAGGAAATAATTGAATCGGACGCTATAGATATCGTTCTTAATTCTATAAGCGGTTCTTCAGGACTTTTAACCTCATATTATACTATACTTGCGGGAAAAGATATAGCTCTTGCAAATAAAGAATCCTTAGTTACCGCCGGCGATATTCTTATAAACCTTTCAAAAAAAACAAATTCTAAGATAATCCCTGTCGACTCGGAACATTCTGCTATTTTTCAATGTTTAAGTTGCGGTCTTAAAAAAGATTTAAAGAAACTTATTTTAACCGCTTCCGGCGGTCCTTTTCTTAATACCGAATATGAAAAATTAAGCTGCGTTACAAAAGAAATGGCTTTAAATCATCCTAAATGGAAAATGGGAGAAAAAATCACTATCGATTCATCTACTTTAGCAAATAAAGGATTGGAGATAATAGAAGCGCATTATTTATTTGGGGTGGAGGAAAATGCTATCGATGTTGTCGTTCACCCGCAAGCGGTTATTCATTCTATGGTTGAATTCAACGATGGAACGATACTGGCTCAGCTTGCCGATGCGGATATGAAAGGACCTATAGGCTATGCGTTGTCATATCCAGAGAGATTAAGCGGCTTAATGAATACTATTAATCTTGCTAAAATAGGCAGTCTGCAATTTTTTGAACCGGATTTGCAAAAATTTCCTTTTATTCTGCTTGCAAGAAATGCATTAAAAATAAAAAAAAGCATGCCGTGTGTTTTTAGCGAAGCTAATGAATTTTTTGTAAAAAAGTTTCTTGAAGGAAATATTAATTTTACAGAAATTGCCGAGAAGGTAAAAGAGGTTATGGAAAGACATACCGCTTTTGAAATAGAAAATATAGGCGACGTGCTGGAAGCAAAAAGGATAGCCAGAGAAATAGCGGAAGAATTAATATAGCCCGCATAGCTTAAATAACTTGACCTTAGCGGACATCCGATTAAGCGCAGATAAATATTTATTTTATATATAATCTAATAATTACAGCTCTTTAAACTCTAAATCTATCAAATTAGTTATAAGAAGCGTCGCCTCCTTATATTTTATTTCCAAAGGGGCATCTATTATGACGAGGTCTATTATTTTTACGACGATATCTTTTAAATAAGCGTTAGCTTTTTGTTTAACTATAAAATTAGATAGGCTGCTTACTTTATTACTATTTTGCGATTGAGCCGGTTCTGATTTTCCGGTTTCTTCATAAAGCGAAATGATGTCTAAAAATACCGATCTTAAAGTATATATCAGGAAAGGGTCAATTTCTAAATTTATAATAATTTCAGGCAAAAGTAATATTAAGTTTTCTTCCGAAAGGCCTGTTTGCAATATTTCTTTTATTTTATTTAGTTCCATAGTACAAATTATAATTGATTATTATAGTAAAAACAAAAAGAAAAACAAAAAACGATATAAAATAATTTTTTAAATTTATCTTAATATAAACAAAAAACGATAGAAAATAATTTTTTAAATTTACCTTAGCTATTATATATAATATAATATAATAAAAATGGAGGATTATAAATGATTATTAATAGTTATTTAAATAAAATTCCAAACATTCACGATTCTGTTTATCTTTGCGACAATATAACAATAGTTGGCGATGTTGAAATCAGTAGAGATTCAAGCGTATGGTACGGTTCGGTTGTTAGAGGCGACGTAAATTATATAAAAATAGGCGAAAGAACAAATATTCAAGATAACAGCGTTCTGCATGTCCAGCATGATACCGGACCTCTAATTATAGGAAATAACGTTACCGTGGGTCATAGCGTTAATCTGCACGGGTGTTCTATAGGCGATAATTGTTTAATAGGAATTGGAGCAATAGTCTTAACCGGAGCGGTAATAGGCAGCAATTGTATAATAGCAGCCGGCACTGTTATAAAAGAGGGTTTTGTAGTTCCCGAAGGCAGTCTTGTCGCAGGAGTTCCGGGTATCGTCAAAAAAAGTCTTTCGCAAAAAGATATAGAATCTATAAGTTCGTCTGCTCAAAATTACATAAACTATGTTAAAAATTACAGAAATGGCGGAAATACGATACGATAAATGGAAGCAGAAAAGTTTGAAACGACATTATTATAAATTATAATAATAAATGTTTTAATTATTGCGACAAAAAAAATGAAACAATAGGTGTGCGTTTACTAATTAAAAAAATTGTAGCAGCGGTTTAATAAAATATTTAATCGTAGCTCGCCGCCGTTAACGGCAACAAGTTGATATTACGGTCTTTATCATATTTTTATTATAGGGTGTATATATAATGTTTGCTGCAATCGACATTGGAACTAACACGATAAGATGTATCATCGCAGAATCAAAAAAGGATGTTTTGAAACCTTTGTTTGTCGATATGAAAATCGTCAGGCTCGGAGAAGATTTTAAAAAGACCGGTATTATTAATCAATCTGCTATCGATAGGGCAATGAAAGCCCTGACGTATTACTCCGAAGCCATTCGTCGCTATAATATAAGTCCTAAAGACGTTATTGCAACAGGTACAAGCGTTATGAGAGACGCCCCTAACGGAAAAGACGTAGCGCATAAAATATATGACGAGTTCCATATTAAAGTCAATATAATAGACGGTGAAAAAGAAGCTGAAATTACATTATCCGGAATAGAGAATTGTTTCGACGGATTGAAAAATTTTTACGCCATTGATATAGGCGGCGGTTCTACTGAATATATTTGCTGCAAAAAAGGTTTGCCGTTTTGGAAAAAAAGTATTAACGTCGGCGCTATCCATCTCACAGAAGAATTTTTAAAATCTGACCCTCCTAAACCGGATGAAATATTAAATATGGAATTATATATAGACAATAGCATAAATATTTTGAAAAATGATTTATTAACTTCAGGATATAATTTTCGGCAGCCTCTGAGCCTTTTAGGCACTGCCGGCACGATGACGACTATTGCTATGGTAGATATGCAGCTTGAAAATTACTCCAGAGAAAAAATTCACGGTTATAAAATAGACAAAGAAAATATTAAAAATATATATAAAATTTTTTGCAGTTCCGATAATAAAGAAAGATACAATATAACAGGCATTGAGCATGGAAGGGAAGACTTAGTGATTGCAGGCACCGCAATTTGTCTAAAAAGTATGGATTTTTTCAACGCATCCCATATAACAGATTCTGAATGCAGTCTGCTTGAAGGACTTATAACTTATGAGAAATCTATAACAGATATCTGATGTATAAATAAATAAAAATAATAAATATATTATGAAAGCATAAAAATGTGAATACAAAATATAATGAAAATATTGTCAATAAGTATAAAAATATAAATATATAAAGCTCTAAAGGCATAAAGATATAAAAGCATAAAAGTAAAAGTAAAAATAATTAAAAATAATAAATATAAAATAAATAAATAAAATATAATTTAGAACAACTAAATTTAATCATAAAATTTAGAGGGAATCATATGAAAAATATCATTAAAGAAGCATTAAGTTTTGATGACGTTTTAATTGTACCTGATTATTCCGATATTTTGCCTAAAGATGTGAATATTAACACAAAATTTTCCAGAAATATAAATTTAAGCATACCTTTTGTCAGCGCTGCTATGGACACGGTAACAGAGTCAAGGACTGCGATAGCTATCGCCCGGGAAGGCGGCATAGGCGTTATTCATAAAAATATGTCCATCGAAGAACAAAAAACCGAAGTAGATAAAGTTAAGAAATCTGAAAGCGGTATGATAACTAATCCTGTTACCGTTTTTGCCGAGCAGACGGTTGCTTATGCGTTGGATTTAATGAAAAAATACATGATTTCAGGTTTGCCGGTAGTAATGGACAAAAAACTTGTAGGAATCTTAACCAATAGAGATTTAAGATTTGTAGAGAATGTAAACGAAAAAATAGAAAATATTATGACTAAAGAAAATCTTATAACGGTACCGGTCGGTACTACGCTTGAAGAAGCCAAAAAGATACTGCACGAAAGAAAAATAGAAAAGCTTCTTGTAGTCGATAAAAACTATAATTTGAAAGGACTAATAACTATTAAAGACATAGAGAAAATTAAGAAATACCCAAGCGCCTGTAAAGATTCGCTTGGAAGACTGAGAGCCGCTGCCGCGGTAGGAACTTCAAAAGAAACGGAAAAAAGGGTTGCCGCCCTGCTTGAAGCCGAAGCCGATGCCATAGTTATAGATACCGCTCACGGCTATTCCAAAGGTGTTATAGATATGATAAAATACATAAAAAAAAATTTTAATTGTGAATTAATCGCCGGAAATATTGCTACTTACGATGCCGCCGAAGCGCTTGCAAAAGCCGGAATAGATGCAATTAAAGTGGGTATAGGACCAGGTTCGATATGTACTACAAGAATTATTGCCGGCGTCGGCGTCCCTCAGCTTTCGGCCGTTATGGAATGTTCTTTAATTTATGAAAAATACGGTATTCCAGTCATATCTGACGGCGGCATTAAGTTTTCAGGGGATATTTGCAAAGCCTTGGCGGCAGGGGCAAATTCTGTTATGATGGGCAATCTTTTTGCGGGAACAGAGGAAAGCCCGGGAGAAACTATAATTTACCAGGGGAGAAGCTATAAAGTCTATAGAGGAATGGGTTCATTAGGCGCTATGGTTAACGGCTCTAAAGACAGGTATTTTCAGTCTCATCAGAACGATGAATCTAAGTTTGTCCCTGAAGGAATTGAAGGGAGAGTTCCTTATAAGGGCAATTTATCTGAAACTATACATCAATTAATCGGAGGATTAAGAGCAGGCATGGGATATTCCGGCGTACATTCAATAGAAGAAATGAGAACAAAAACGAAATTTATGAAAATTACATCTTCCGGACTGAGAGAAAGCCATGTGCATGATGTTATAATTACTAAAGAAGCGCCAAATTACAGGCTTGATTGATTGCAGCTTATATAGATATATATCCTATAACTAACTAACTAAATAAATAAATAAATAAATAAATTATATATTAATATAATAACTTAAAATAAAACATGAAGGTAAATTCGTCGAAAGTATTAATAATAGATTTTGGTTCGCAGTATACGCAGCTTATAGCGAGAAAAGTCAGAGAAAGCGGTATTTATTGTGAAATATATCCTTTTTCAAGCCGTATAGAGAAAATAAAAGACTTTAATCCGGCGGCTATCATCCTTTCCGGCGGTCCATCTTCCGTTTACGACAAAGACGCGCCGCTGATATCAAATGAAATATTTAAAATAGATGTGCCTTTCCTAGGTATATGTTACGGCATGCAGCTTATCGCATATTTACTATCCGGCGAAGTAAAACCCGCAAAGAATAGAGAATACGGTTATTCAAAACTGGAAATTATAAAAAATAGCAAATTATTTGCCGGATGCGGCCATGATGACCCCGTATGGATGAGCCACGGAGATATCATAGTTTCGCCCCCGAATGATTTTATTATTACATCAAAAACTGAAAACGGCAACATCGCTTCTTTCGAGAATGAGGGGAAAAAAATATACGGACTTCAATTTCATCCTGAAGTTGCGCATACAATATGCGGGCATAAAATATTAAATAATTTTTTATTTGATATTGCAAAAGTTAAAAAAAATTGGGAATTATCGGATTTTATTGAAAATAAGATTAAAGAGATTAAAACGGAAATATCTTCGGATAATAACGATAATAACGCCATATGCGCATTATCCGGCGGGGTAGATTCTACCGTAGCGGCAGTATTAGTAAGCAGGGCGATAGGCGATAAACTTGTCTGTATTTTTGTCGACAACGGTCTTTTAAGAGAAAATGAAGCAAGGGATGTTTTTAAATTTTACAAGGAAAATTTATCTTTAAACGTAAAATTGGTAAAAGCCGAAAAAATATTTTTAAGCGCTTTAAAAGGTGTAAGCGACCCTGAAAAAAAAAGAAAAATTATAGGA
>JAKAQK010000119.1 GCA_021822625.1 bacterium
ATTCTTGGCGTTTATATCATTTACCATATCGCCGCCAACGATACTAATTTTACTATCTTTAATTATTTTAGTTTATAATTATAAATATGAAAATAAAATAAATATAGTATGGCTCATGATTTATGGTTTGTTACTTAGTGTTGCTTCCTTGATTAAGGTATCGCATATATTTTCCGCCACAATTTTATTGATTTTTCCTTTAATTTTGGAAGAAAATCAAAGACGTATAAAATGGTTAATACCCTTTACAACTTATATTGTTTCATTTTTATTTTTTTGGATAATAACAGGTCAAAACTTATCAAATATAGCTAATTTTATTTATTATTCTTTTTATTTAATGGAAGGGTATAGTTCGGCAATGGTTCTTCATGGGGAGCATTTTCAAACTATTATCGCTATATTAATTTTATTAATCATATTGGCTATTACTTTATTAGCAATAATTAAAAAAAATAAAGAATTTGCAAAGTATTTAATAATAAGCTTTCCTATCGTATTTGAATATTTCAAGGAAGGTTTTGTTAGACACGACCCTGTAAAATTTGGACACGCAGATTATTTTTTTACATTTATAGGTTTATATTTTATTATTTCTTATTTAAATATAAAAAATGAATTTAAATTCAAGAAAACTCTGATTATTATTTTATTTATATTATTACCATTAATTGGGATGTATTATAGTACTTTTAAGTCTTTAATGCCGTCATATAGTAGATTTGATTCTTTTAAACAGGCGCTTTATTTATTGAAATCATCTGAAAATAGGAATAATTTTCAAAAATCGATTAAGCAACAAATGAGGAATTCTTTAAATATACCCAAAATATTTATTAAAAAAATTGGGAATTCGTCAGTCAACATAATTCCATGGGATTTAAATATAGCATACGCATATAATTTGAAGTTATTGCCGAGTCCAGTTATACAAGCATATTCTGTTTATACTCCGCAATTAGACGAAGTTAATGCCTCTCAAATAAATCGAGGAAAATCAGCAAAGTTTATAATATATAAACTTGAGACTATTGACGGGAGATATCCGTTATATGATGAACCCTCAACATTACGTTCAATATTATTCAATTATAAATTGTATAAATGCATTAATGCCTTATGTTTATTGCAAAAAAATAACAAAAACAAAAGCAAGATGAAAATAGTTAAATTAAAAAGTATAAATGCTAAATTGGGTCAACCTGTTAATGTTCCTAAATTTTATAATGGTTATGAATTTGCAAAAGTTACTATTAATTATTCTTTATTCGGTAAGTTTATGAATATTATTTATAAGGATTCGCCGATTTATATAAAATTCATGACTAATAGCTTTATATCTCCGAAATATAGGTTTATACAGAATGTCGGAATAGATGGAATATTTATTTCCGAATATGTTCAAAATATAAATATATTTGGTGATATCTTTAAGAAAAGAATTTATTTGTCAAACATTATAAAACATATAATTTTTACAACAAGTTCAAAATTTGAATATAATAAAAATATTAAAATATCATTTTATGGATATACTATAAAAAAAAATATAATAATCAAAAAACTTGGAATTATGACATTAAAACCACCTTCTTTATTGGCTTATAAAATAAAAAATAACAGCTTGTACAAAAAAGCTTGGATAGAATTATCTATAATTTATTTTTCTAGGCCTGATTTACAAATTGCATTTCCAGAACATTCAAAAAACTTTTATGTTAGTTTATTGCACTGGGTTATAACGGCTGGGGTAGGAACAGATCCCGCAAAATCTGTTTTAGCGCCTTTTAAAAAAGAGTATAATGTAATGTATAAAAATATTAAATATTAAATGCAAATAAGAAAATAATTTAAAAAGGAGGGAAAATGCCCCAAAGTTTCACCTACGACCTATGCACTATCGGCGGCTGCGGTCACGTCGGTCTGCCTTTATCTATTATGTTCGCTTCTAAAGGCAAGAAGGTCTGTATATACGACATAAACGAAGAGTCTATAGGCCTTGTTTCAAAAGGTATTATGCCGTTTAAAGAAGAAGGAGCGGAAGAAGCCTTAAAATCGGCTTTAAAAAGCGGCAATCTAGTATTGTCTAGTGACCCGAAAGTAATTTCCGGAAGTAAAGCAGTTGTGATAGTAATAGGCACTCCGGTAGATGAATTTTTAAATCCGAGGCTTTCCGAGATTAAAAAGTTCTTCGACCATTATATGGAGTATTTTAAAGACGGACAGCTTATAATATTAAGAAGCACGATTTATCCAGGAACCACAGAACATATCGGTAAATGGATTAAGGAGGCGGGTAAGAATATAGATATTGCTTTTTGTCCTGAAAGGATAGCGGAAGGTTTCGCAATGATTGAGCTTGCAAAACTCCCTCAGATAGTTTCTTCTTTTTCCGATAACGGACTTAAAAAAGCAAAAGAGCTTTTCAGTCTGCTTACATCGGATATTATAGAACTAGAACCGACAGAGGCTGAATTAGCAAAGCTTTTTACCAACGTCTGGCGGTATATAAAATTTGCCGTAGCAAACCAGTTCTTTATGATAACAAACGACCATGGACTTGATTATTACAAGATTCACAAAGCAATAACCCACAACTATCCAAGAGCCAAAGACCTGCCTTCTTCTGGTTTTGCCGCAGGACCATGTTTGTTTAAAGATACTATGCAGCTTGCCTCTTTTCAAGAGAACAACTTCTATCTTGGTCATTCAGCCATGCTTATAAACGAAGGGCTTCCTAATTATATAGTTCAGAGCCTTAGAAGAAAGATGAATTTGTCCGATAAAACGGCAGGCATACTTGGAATGGCCTTTAAAGGCGGAAGCGACGACAAAAGAAGTTCGCTTTCCTATAAACTTAAAAAGATACTCCAGTTTGAATGTAAAGACGTCTTATGCACTGACCCCTATATCAAAGAACCTTATTTCTTGGACATAGAAAAAGTAATAGATAATTCGGATGTTTTAATACTTGCTACTCCTCATGAAGAATACAAAAACCTTAATTTTAAAAATAAAACAATAATAGATATTTGGAATTTTTACGGAAAAGGAGGACTTATATGAAAATTTTAGTAACGGGCTCGTTAGGTTTTGTCGGAGGTTATTTAACGGAAGAGCTTTTAAATCACGGACACGAAGTAGTAGGGGTAGATAATTTCAGCAAATACGGAAAGCTCGATAAGAGTTACGATAGCAATAAAAACTATACCTTTATAGAAGGAGACGTTAAAAACGTAGATTTATTAAAAGAAGCTTTATCTGATTGCGACCAGGTAGTGGCAATAGCAGCCATGATAGGCGGCATTTCTTACTTCCATGAATTTGCCTACGACCTTTTAGCCGAAAATGAAAGAATAATGGCGTCAACTTTTGATGCTGCCATCTGGGCTAATAAAAATAAAAAACTCAAAAAAATAAACGTCGTATCTTCTTCAATGGTTTTTGAAAATACCTCCGTTTATCCGACACCGGAAGGCGAACAGCTAAAATGCCCTCCGCCTTTTTCTACTTACGGCTTTCAAAAACTTGCGACTGAGTATTACGCAAAAGGAGCTTATGAACAGTATAAACTTCCATTTACCATAATAAGACCTTTTAATTGCGTAGGCATAGGAGAAAAAAGAGCTAAAAGCGAAAAAGAGATACTATCGGGCAATATAAAGCTTGCCATGAGCCACGTCGTTCCAGATTTAGTCCAGAAGATATTAAAAAAACAGGACCCGCTTCATATACTCGGCAGCGGCAATCAGATACGCCATTATACTTACGGCGGAGACCTTGCAAGAGGCATAAGGCTTTGCATAGAAAGTCCAAAGGCCGTCAACGAAGATTTCAACATATCGACAAACAGATCCACTACCGTCTTAGAACTTGCGGAAATTATTTGGAAAAAAATAAACGGTGATAAGCCTTTTAAATACGTATCCGATAAGCCTTATCCGTATGACGTCCAAAAAAGAGTTCCAGACGTATCTAAGGCTAAAAACATTCTTGGTTTTGAAGCGACGACTACCTTGGAAGAAATGCTCGATGAAGTTATTCCTTGGATAGATAAGCAGATAGAGTTGGGGAATATATAATCAATGCTTGATATAGTAATACCCGTATATAACGAAGCTTTGAATATCGAAAAGTGTTTAAACGAATTGAACGTAAAGGTTAAAGTTCCGTTTAAAGTGTTAGTTGTATATGATTTTGACGAAGACAACACATTGCCGGTAATTAACGATATTAAAAACGGTTATAAGTTTTCAGTAAGTTTAATTAAAAATAATATCGGAAAAGGTCCTCTTAACGCTATAAAAGCAGGATTAATTGCTTCAAACGGCGATGCCGTTCTTGTTTCAATGGCTGATTTATCGGACGATATAAAAATAGTAGACGATATGTATCGTTTAGTTCTTAATGGAGCAGATATTGTTTGCGGCTCCCGCTATATGAAAGGAGGCAGGCAAATCGGAGGACCTTTTATAAAAAAGAACTTGTCAAAAATAGCTGGATTGTCTTTATGTTATTTAGCAGGGATTCCAACCCATGATGCGACTAACAGTTTTAAAATGTACAGTAGAAAAATCATAGATAATATTAGAATTGAAAGCGATAAGGGGTTTGTATTAGGATTGGAATATACTGTAAATGCCTTTTTGAAAGGATACATAATTAAAGAAATTCCAACTGTATGGGCAGACAGAGAAGCGGGCGAGTCAAGATTTAAAATTACAGCGTGGCTACCAAGTTATCTTAAATGGTATTTTATTGCAATGATTTACGGAATACCGAAAAGATTTATAAATTTAAAAAAAATAGAAAAGCGGTGAGATAAAAGACTTAAGTAATATAACTTTTATTTTATAAGAATTAAAAATGGCTGATAAAGATCAAATCGATATAAATACGGTTTACAAAGTTTTATCAAATCGGAGGAATTTAAGGGACGACTTATTATGGCGTGCTCCAGTGTTAGGTTTGACGGCGCAGGCATTTTTATTGACTATTGCGTTAAACTCGGCAAGCAGTGTTTTTGCAAAGATTTTTTCATCTTTTCTTGCACTTATAACAAGTTTTATGTCTATACAACTTATGGCGAAACACAGATATTTTGAGAAATTAGACAATCTTCATATTGAACAACTCGAAGAAATAAACGGAATAACAAAATATCATGGAAATCATGAAAATCTTAAAAATTTTCTTACTCAAGACAGGAAAAAAAAATTGAATACAAAAAACAATAAATTTGCCAAAATATTCGACAGATTTATAAAATTAAGTTCTTATCACGTATGGATGTTTGGTTTGAGCATGTTTGCCATTGTTTCTTTTACTGTTATGATGAAATCCATAATATTAGTATTAATGAATATATTTTACGTACTTTAAGAATAGGAAACTATGTTTGATTTGGTAACATCGAAGTTTAAAGGGAATTGCATATGCTAATGGGTAAAATAAAAGCAAAGTGGGTTTCTGATAAAGATTGGGAAAATATAAAAAAAACAATACCGATTGTTTGTGTTGACATTATTCCGTTCCGTAATCTTCAAAAAAGCGAAAAAACTTTAAATTTAGATATAGGATTGATATTAAGACTCGCTCCAATAATAAAAAAATGGTGTTTTATCGGCGGCAGAATCCTTAAAGATGAAACAGTATCCGATGCAATTCATAGGCAGATTAGGGAGACATTAGGCATTAATATTAAATATAATTTAGAAAAAGACCCTCAACCTGTTTATGTTGCCCAATATTTTGCTAAAAAAACAAGTTATTATGGGTTTGATCCCAGACAGCATGCTGTTGGGCTTACTTATTTTTTAAATATTGAAGGCGAAGCAAAGGCAAGCGGGGAAGCGTTAGATTTTAGGTGGTTTAATATTAAGCAAATGCCGTTGCATGCTGAATTTGGATTCAAACAAGATAGAATTTTAGCAAAAGTCCTAAAATTAATTTAAATTCTTAAAAGATATTGCGACTGCAAGTATTATAAACTCCAAATTAATGCTGAAAGACGTTATGGTGAAAAACATAGTATCCAGAAATCTTGCGGTATTTTTTTTATATTGTTTAATATCTATCGGTTATTTTGGATTTCCGACCCTTGCCCATATTCAAACACGATATGTAGGCATGGGATTTGACCCGTTATATTTTATATGGTGTTTATATTGGCTTCCTTATGCCTTAATTCACCATCTTAGTTTCTTTTTTACAAGGTATATGTGGGCGCCTCAAGGAATAAACCTGTCATGGGCAAATCAGATACCTGCGCTGAGTTTTATATTTTCGCCGTTAACTTTACTTTTTGGTCCTATAGCCGCAAACAATTTGATTGCAGTAATAAGTCCGGTTTTGTCGTCGTTTTTTGCGTATATATTAATAAAATATCTGACAAAATCAAGGCTGGCGGGGTTTACAGGCGGCTATATTTACGGTTTTTCTCCTTACACATTTGCGTTCAATGCCGATATGAACCTGTATTTTATATGCTTAATTCCGTTAATAGCTTATCTTTTTTTCCTTAAATACGACGGGAAAATCAAAACAGTTACATACATAATAACGACGTCAGTTTTAGCGGCAGCCGAATTTTTAATTTCTCCCGAGATATTTGCCACGATGATATTCTTCGGGTGCTTAAGCATAATCGTTTCTCTATTTTTATTCACGGATGAAAGGATAA
>JAKAQK010000120.1 GCA_021822625.1 bacterium
GCACCTCCAGATTTGAAACTAAGCCGGGAGAACAGATGCAATACGACTGGTCGGAATGGATTTTACCGGTAGGAAATAAAAAAATAAAAGTATACGTTCACGGCATTGTTTTAGGTTACAGCAGGAAGCGGAAAAAAACTTGCCAAATTGAGTAAAACGGAAAAGAGCTTAAAAAATATACCGCGCAGAAGAAATATTTAAAACGATATGATTCTTGTAGATACTTCCGTATGGGCGATGCATTTGCGTGAAGGTAGCGACAAACTTATTTCCCTGTTTAATAACGGGAAAGTACTTTGCCATCCTTTTATTATAGGAGAAATCGCATGTGGAAATCTCAAAAATAGGACATTGATTATAAACCTACTCAAGTCGCTTCCTTCCGTACTTTTAGACATGAGATAAAGTATGTCAACAAAAATATTTGACATTGTTTAATATTTTTAATATTCTGGAAATATGAAAACAGTAAATAATAAAAAAATTAAAAATTCAAAACTGAATGTAAACAATAAATGTAATAACAATGAAAATGAAAATGATAACTATAATGTTGCGGAAGTAAAATTTATAATCGAAGCATTAGAAGCTCTTTCTAATGAAAGCAGGCTTAAAATATTCCGCATGCTTGTTAAAGCCGGACATTTAGGTTTAACTGTTACCGAAATGTCCAAGAGTTTAAATATGCCTATGAGCACATTGTCGTTTCATCTTGCAAAATTAAGTCAGGCTAATATTATTTTATTTGTGAGACAATCAAGGTTTATAATTTATTCGGCGAACTTTGAGTCTGTAAATAGACTTATCGGTTATTTAACCGAAAGCTGCTGCAACGGAAATCCTGAAGAATGTTTTAATAATATTTATAAATAATATATGCTGGTTAGAATGTTTTAATGACAGTTATAAATAATATATGATGTTTTTTATTCATATTTTATAAGTAATGTTTTTATTTTTCTGGAAATATAGAAATATTTTAGTTATTTAATTATCTAATGAGCCATTTGGGCCATTAAACATATATATAAATAAAAATATGTATAAAAAAACAGAAGTTTTTATATTAAAATGCGTATAATTTTTAATTATTTAAAATCTGTTAAATTATTATAATCGGAGGTATAACTTATGAAAAATACAATCGTTTTAGAAATTTACGATCCAGCTTTATGCTGTTCGACAGGTGTTTGCGGTCCAAACCCTGATATAAAATTAATAAAAATTAACGATATTTTAAATAGATTAAAAAATGATTTTGGCGATAAAATAGAAATAAAGAGACACAGTTTATCTAATGAACCGAAAGAATTTTTATCTAATGAAGCCGTACAGTCGATAATAAAAAGCGAAGGAAAAGCGGGATTGCCCGTCTGCATATTAAACGGAAAACTTTTAACTCAGGGAAAGTATCCAGATGAAGGGGAGCTTTATGCAGAAATATTAAAATCTTCACTCATCTTAAAACAATAAAATAATAATAAGATTAATTATTGCTCATCTTAAAACAATAAGAGGGTTAATCGTATGAAATATATGTTTTTTTCTGGAAAAGGCGGAGTGGGCAAAACGACAATTTCATCTGCGACAGCGTTAAATTTTGCATTAAACGGCAAAAAAACTTTAATAGTCTCAACAGACCCGGCTTCAAATCTTTCCGATATATTTGAACAAAATCTTCAAGAAGAAGAAACAAAAATAAAAGGGGTAGATAATTTATATGCTTCAGAGATAAATGCGGCAGATTCATTAGCAAGATATAAAGCTAAAGTGTTGGGCGATTCAATTAAAGGCTTAGATGATGATGTCGTTTCAATGCTCGAAGAAGAATTTAAATCCCCTTGCACAGAGGAAATTGCAAGTTTTGATTCTTTTACAGCTTTTATTGCAAGAAAAGATTTTGACGTAATAATTTTTGATACGGCCCCTACAGGTCATACGCTTAGATTAATGAGCCTTCCGCTAAAATGGACTACTTATATTGAAGAGGTTAAAAAAGGCGAGGGAAGGACATGCATGGGACCTGTTACAAATCTTGAAGGTTCCATCGAGATATACAAAGAAGCTTTAAAGATATTAACAGATAAAACCGCGACTAATTTTTTATTCGTTATGCGCCCCCAAGAGTTGTCGTTTTATGAAACCTTACGTTCTATTGAAGAAATTAAAAGTATCGGAATTAAAAATATTGAAATCTTAATCAATCAGGTTTTACCCGATAAGCTTTTCAAGTTTAATATATTTGAAGAACAATATAAACTCAATGAAAAAATAATTGAGCAGGCGAAAGAAACCGGTTACAAAATAAAGAAATATTACTTAATGCCTGAGGAAATAAAAGGTTTAGATTCTTTAAAAAAATTTATATTAATGGAAACTCAAAGTTATGCCGTAAAATATTTTGATAAATTTTTCAATAGCGATCACGATAATATTGCCGGCGGCAATAACAAGATAATTAACAATAATAGCGCTATTAATGATTTATATAGTTTTAATCTCAATAAAAACAACTCTGATTTAATTAATAAAATAAATAGCGATGCAATAAATTCAACAAAATTTATTTTTTTTATAGGAAAAGGCGGAACAGGAAAATCTACAATTTCCCTTTTAACGGGTTTATATTTATCTCAATATAAAAATAAAAAAACATTGGTCGTGTCTGTTGACCCTGCAAGCCATATAGGAAAAATTATGGGCGTTGATTCAGTCAATGAAGAACCCGTTCAGGTTGAAAACAAAAATTTATTTCTTTCAATAATATCGCCAGAATTGGCTTTAAGTGATTATAAGGCAGATACATTGGAATTTTTTCAAAAAGTTTCAAACAATGCGGATTCTCTTAAGGTTCTAGAAGAAGAGCTTAATTCGCCCTGTACCCTCGAAATAGCCTATTTTAAAAAGTTTTATAATTATTTTAAATTAGGGGGCGAAAAAAATAATATAAATAAAAATATTAATTTAGGCAAAGGCATTAACTACGAAACCGATTTAAACCTAAATTTAAATTTAAATAAAAATATAAATAATGATATTCAAAATAATATGCAAAATAATATTCAAAATAATGCATCCGATGGATTAAAAGATGAATTTGATTATATTATCTTTGATACCGCCCCTACAGGACATGCTTTAAGGCTCTTATTTTTAGCGTTTGAATATCAGAAAGAAAATAAGAATAATAATAATAATAGCGCTACAGACGAAGAACTTGAATTTTTGATTAATACTATAAAAGATAAAGAAAAAACATATTTTTCCTTAACGCTATATCCCGAGTTTACACCTATTGAAGAAGCATATAGAGCATATAATGATTTAAAAGAAGCAGGGATAAACGTATCGTTTTTAAGTATTAATTATCTCTTAAATGAAAAACTTAAATCAATAAAATTTTTTAAAGACAAAATTAATCAGGAATCAAAATATTTAAATGTGATTAAAGAAAAGTTTAATCTGCCTTCTTTGTATTTTGAGCAATATCCTTTTGAGATAAATTATAAAAATATAGAAAAATTTCTAAAAAATTCATTTAATCTATAAATGCTTAAATTATCTAAAAACTTTAACTAAAATTAAACATTGAGGTAAAAAATTATGAATATTATTTTTATATGCACTGGAAATTCTGCAAGATCTCAAATGGCTGAAGGATTTGCTAAATATTATGGCGAAAAATACAAAATAGCCGATTTAAATATATCCAGTGCAGGTGTTAATCCAAAGCCGGTTAATCCTTTTGCTACCGGTGTTATGTTTGAGAAAAATATAGACATAAGCAAGCAAAAATCAAAATCTATGAATGTTTTTGATTTAAATACCTTTGATTATGTAATAACTCTATGCGGCGATGCAAGAGATAATTGCCCTTTAATTAGTTCAGATAATATAAAACTGCACTGGGATTTAATTGATCCTGCAGGCGTTTCAGGAAATAATGATGAAAAATTAAAAGCATTTAGAACCATCAGGGATGAAATTGAAGAAAAAGTGATAAATCTCCTTAAAGATGCAACAAGAAAAAAATAACCGGAATAGAACCGATGGCCAAAGGTTTAAGAACCTCTTATTTACTCAATAATTTATTGATATTATTAAATAATTAGCATTGTTAAAAATGTTATGGGACAAATTTGGGACAAAGCATTATTATTTAATCATATAATATAATGAACCCATAAATCTGACGACATTAGTTACATTATTTTTAAACTGAAACCCAAGGATTTAATAGTATAACCCCGGTTCTTTCCATATCTGAAGTATTTCTGGTAACGACAGTTAAATCATAAGCAATACCGGTAGAAGCGATAAGAGTGTCGATGGAAGGCAACACTATGCCGTTTGACTCAGCTTTTCCCTCTATATTACCCCATATTTCGGCGATAACGAAATCGATATTGAAGATTTTATTTTTAAATCTATTTTTTAATTCATTTTCAACCCAATCGTAAAGAAGTTCTTTCTTCTTTGAGTCACGAAGTTTCGATATACCTTTATACAATTCGCCGAAAGTTATAACTGATAGATAAAAATTATCTTCGTCATTTTCCTTTAACCACAGTATTACGTCTTTATTCGGCTTAGGCTTTGCTATCTCCGATATTACACAAGTATCCAATAAATAGCGCATATTTTTAGATATTATTTTTAAATATTAAAATTTCTTGAATGCGATTTATTTCTTGAAGTATCTATTTTAATACCTTTAAGAGGGGACTGTCGAATAAATTCAATAAGATTAGTTTTCGGTTTTACTAATTTTTTATACTCGTCTATAGAAAGGATAACCGCGGCATCTTTACCGTTTTTTGTAATAAGTTGCGGCCCTTCGCTCTGAGCAATTTCAACTAAGTTGCTGAATTTATTTTTTGCTTCTTGCAGCTGCCATTTTCTATTCCCATTCATTTTAAATCTCCATTATAATCTAGTCTATCTAGACAGTATTATTTATTTTTATTTTACAGTTCAACAGTTTAAATGTCAAGAGATTAAATTTTAAACAAAAGACGCTTCATTTTCTGAGGGCGTAAAACCTATCGCCTTTATCGCCTTGTTATTTTCCGACTCCGTTTCTATATTAAAATTTACCGCTCCTAAAGACATACCAAAGTCCATGTAAAGTCTTTTTTTAATATTTACGTTAGTATTTGGATAAATAAAGCCGTTTAAAAGAGCTTTATTTAATTTGTAATTTGTTTTCATTGCATAAAACGGAAGTATGGGATCCCAGTTAAATGCTACGAATCCTAATAGGGAATATTTCGCTAACTACTTTTTATATCAGTCCGACGTTACGATAAACTTATCCGATAACTCCATCGACGTCCACAACTGCAAAGCCGAACCTTGGAAAATTACACTCATGGAAGGTGTGGGATGGGGAATAATTATTATATTTTTTTCGGTTTTATAAGTGATATAATAATATTTGTAAAATAAACGAAAATTAAAAAGGGGTAAAATATGAAAAATAATACTAAAGTTCCCAAAGAAACTATAAATAAAAAACGCAATAAAATAGCTTATACCGAACAAGAATTAACCGACATATTTAACTGGAATCCATTAGATAACGAGGAATGGAACGGTTTTCATATAGCATCTTCCATACCTGTATTGCCTGCCGGAAAGACTAAAAAAGAGATAAATCAAAAGTTATGAGAGTTATTCCTATTAGAAATAATTCTATTGAAATCGGAAGTATTTGCATAGCAATGGTGCCTTATGCAGATTTTTCCGGTTTCAAAAAAAGACCTATTTTGATAATAGATAAAAGCAAATATTCAGATTATCTCTATTTTCCGCTTACTTCGAATAAATCTAGAGACGGAGTTTTAATTGAAAGTGGGCTTGATATAGCGGACGGCATACTACCGGTAAATTCTATTGCAATTACAGACAGAGTGTGCAGTATAGCTGGACAATTAATTGAAGGCAGGATAGCGACTCTCAAAAATAATAAATTAGCTATTGTATTAAGAGAATTTACAAAAGCATCCGCAAGGCTTTATTTTAAATCGAAACAAATGCTTTCGGAACAAAAAACTCAAGCATCTAAAACAAAATATTATAATGAACCAATAAATCAAGACAGTAATTTTAATGTGGTATTGAACCGGATGTGTTAAATAAATATGACATCATTATACCATTATATTGATTTATTGGTTCATTCCAATATAATCATCAATATTTGATTATTTTAATATTAAAATATAAAATAAGATATAATATAACCATAAATCATTATTAGAGACTATTAATTGTCTCATTATATAATAAAATATATATTCCCGCTAAAGCTGGAATATAGAAAATTAAATTTATAAAGGTAACTTAAGGTATAATAATAAAAATTACTGATAAAAATGACAAATAAAATATAAAATATGGCGATAAGGCTTGCTACCGAAGAAACTAAAACTATTTCCGACACGATTTACGGTTTTGATAAAAATGCTGCTATTTTTTTATTCGGCTCCAGAACCGATGAATCAAAAAAAGGCGGGGATATAGATTTATTAATCATATCAGATATTACGCAAGTATCCAATAAATAGCCCATATTTTTAGATATTATTTTTAAATATCAAAATTTCTTGAATGTGATTTATTTCTTGAAGTATCTATTTTAATACCCTTAAGAGGGGACTGCTGAAT
>JAKAQK010000121.1 GCA_021822625.1 bacterium
TCCGATCTCACATTATTTATTTATAACATGTTTAAAAGTATTTGGCAATTTATTTAAGCCCGTATTGAAGCCTGTGATCAATAGTATTTCTATGTTTATAACTTATAAAATTTTACTTAAGCATGTCCTATAATTTTCTTTTTATCTATATTTATATCTATAACTTTTTTAAATTTATCGGGTAAAGGTGACATTTGCGTATCGTTAAAATCTATATTTAATTTTTCTACTTTCAAGAATATCCCATAAATCTTTTGGCTTTTGCCGTCTTCAAATTTTATAATAGCAGTATTGGAATAAAATCCTTTATTAATTTTATAAAAAAGCATATCCAAAGCCCTAAACTCATTGATAAGCCATAAAGTTTGTTTTTTTGCTCTTTTGCCTGATATAGAACCTATATCTTCAAAACCTATAATTTTGTAATATTCTTTAATTGCCCTGTATATTGCATTATTGCTGAAAAAAACTGCACCATTGCTTAAAATCATTGCATTGATATTACGGTTGCTAACCGTGTTTATCTGTTGTTTAAGAGTTTGCAGAAAATATTCTATGCTAATATTATATTCATTGTCATTATCATTATCATTATCATTATAAATTTCTTTATTGTCTGAAGATTTAACGGCATTAGAAATAGATTCATTAAATTTATTCGTCTTTATAATAGATTCATATAAAGCTATAACGTCGTTAACGCCTTTTTTTGATAAGCTGATATTTCCTTTTAGCACGAGGTTTATTAATACATCTTTTGTTATGCCAGTTCTATAATTTAAAATCGTTACTTTATTAGACCTTTTCAGATAATTGATTCGAACCGATAATCTAACATAAGCCTTTCTATATTCAGTTTTAGCTTCGCTGCAAAAAATATTTAAAGTTTTTGCGGCAGCTTTTAAAGCTTGTTTTGTAATTTTTTCTTTATCAAAATAATTTGTTGTCACAACTTTGTCGAAATATCTTTTAACTTTTTCTTTTTTATTCATCTTTTTTGCCTCTAATAAATTATAACAACTGTTTAATACAATAATGCCTTATATTGTTTAATACCTTTAAATTTCTAAACAAAATTTAAAATATTTTTATACAATTAGTCATTAAAATAAAATTTCTGAAAATATTTTCCGACCTGTCTTAAAATTTCATTTTCTTGATCTGATCCAACATGGCAAATTGTTTCAACTGGTAAATATTTTGACCATCCTCGTTCGGCATACTCGAAAAGAATATCTAAATCGTCAATCTGGACGCTATCTTTCATTGAACTTATTATTTCTTGCGACAGGTCGGCAATTTTATTTTCTATTAATTTCAGCAAGACGTATTTTAAGTGAGATTCCTTTAGAAAATCATCATAATCGTTCACATCTATGTATTTTTTTAAGGCATTGATAAATATGCTTCGTATCCGCTCAGGCGGCAATGCATCTAACTCCAATCCCATTTTTTCGCCGTTTATTCCGCCTGTAATATTGAACCATTTGTCTAAATTATCCGGCTTTGGCGTATATTTATTTTGTTCTACCTCTTGAGGCGATAACTGTTCGGGGAAAATGCCTATACGCTCGATATTAACGTTAATATGCCCTAGTCCTAGATTTTGTTTTAAATCATTGATCTGATTATAAAAAGTATCAGCAATAATATATCCAGCGGGATCATAATCAGTGAGAGTCAGTATTGTAATGTCTTTTTCTATATTAGCCTTGCGGAGCAAGTCTTCCATACAAGCAAGGCTGTTTTGACCCTTGCCGGATAGACAAGACAACCCGAAATAAGTTGCAATTGTTTCGATAATCACATAAATAGTATCTTTTTCGGTAGAAATAATAATATGCGGATATTTCGGAGTAGTCACATCATAGGTAAACGTATCAACCCCTGGTGAAGACACAAATGTTTCAGGGGTAAATCTGCGGCGAGAATTATCTACTATCCGCAAATCCGCATAAGAACAATCGCCACTCCTGACAAGTTCTGCTAAATATCCTGACAATTCTTTGTCCCACTTGGTTAAGCCTTCTTCCGTACTATCCGAAGCGCTTAAAAAGCCAAGACGACTTAGAATAGGTTTAACCGTTGCATACCATAATGCGCGAAGGCTCCTATTGTAGCTAACGCTTAAGAATTTTTTTTCATTAAGAATGATTGAACGCATTAAGACCGATTTTTTTAGACCGCCGAATATTCTTGAAAGCTCGTCGTCATTTAATTCCTTAATACTTTTATCTATTTCGATGTATTTTTTCATTTTTAATCTTTTAAATTTATATGAAAATAAAAAAGCTTTAGCGTTTTTATTTTCATATATCCTCTCTATGAGGATATATTACTATGGGATTTTTTTTGAAAACCTGCGACATCAATAATTACAGCTTATCCTTATATATTAATAATTAAATTTTGCACCCGGTGTGGATAATGTTTTGCACCCGGTGTGGATAATGTTTTTTAACTTTGCCTTTCTATTTTTATAAATCTTTGGCCATCTTTTTTAGTTATTTTAAAATCTTGTATAATTTTTTCTTCCTTTAATTTAATAAAAGCTTTTTTTAAAATATCCTGTGCTTTATTTTTTCGTTTGGCTTGTATAACAGCTCGCTCAATTAGCGTATTCTCCCTAAAAATAATAGATGGGTTTGTTGCAACAAACCCATAAAGATTTTTAGCAACAGGAGGCAAAAAATTATATTTTTCAATGTCAATTGTTAAAGATTTTTCTGCAAAATTTTTAAACATATTTAAGTCCATCAAAACGTTTATTTCGCCAATATCTTGGTCAAAGTTAACTATATGAATTATATGCGTAGTGGATTTATTTTTTGAAAAATTATACTGAATTTTAACTCCAGCAATCTTGTCCATTGCTTTATATATGTAATTGTCATCGTTACAGTTTGTCAGTTTTCTAATATCCCAAATAGAGGCTGTAATCTCCGCCATTTTACCGAATTTTTCTGCGTTAATTATTTTATATGTTTTATTTTTTTGAGCTATATGACAAAAACTATATAGTTTTTCCGCATCTTCTGTAGTTACTATTTTTGGCGCCGTGGCTATTATTTCTTTGCCATTTTTTAATTTATGTTTAATAATCATCGATCCACCCTTGCCGCGAGATACGGCAAAGGGCGGATATTTTAAAAGCCTAAGGTATATATTTACGTTTTTATTTTCCATTTAGTTAAAATCCTTGTCTTTATCTTCATCATCATCTTCTTCTTTATACTGGAAACTATTCTTTTTACCATTGCGGGGACGACCTTTTTTACTTTCTTTCTTTTGGGTTTCGTTAAAATCGTCAGGAATAGTTATATCAAATAACTCTACGATATCTTTGCTGTTATGATCTGCAGGTTGCCATTTTAAAAAAATCGGTTCAGTCGGCTTAGAATAACTAGCTTTCTGAAATTCGAGAACTTTAATATCGTTTGAACCTTTGTATTTTTTTAAGGTCATAACGAATCTTGCATTATCGGTTATTTGTGCTGCTCCAGCCACCTTATCTTTTCCATCTAAGTCGGCCTTATTTGTATGAGCAAGAATCAATATTGCAGTTCCAGTTTCTTTCGATATATCCTCAAATATCCCGATTAAAAATCCCATATCGCCCGGGTCATTAACTTTCAGGGCATGGGAGCGGGCAAGGGTGTCAAAAATTACAAATTCTTTACCCTTACAAAAATCGCGTATATAATTATAAATATCTTGGTCTATTTGATATTCTCCCCTTACTAATCTAACTAGTTTACGTTTAGCGGTAAGAATTTCACTCATTGTTGCATATTCATAATTTAGAGGATTTATTTTTCTAACGTCTATACCGTTTTTTTGAATATAAT
The DNA here is from genome assembly GCA_021822625.1 of bacterium. Taxonomy (GTDB): domain Bacteria; phylum SZUA-79; class SZUA-79; order Acidulodesulfobacterales; family Acidulodesulfobacteraceae; genus Acididesulfobacter. The sequence goes on from JAKAQK010000121.1 coordinate 3,849, forward strand.
ATTTTCTTACGTGTTGCAAACGATATTCTAAGTCATCTAAATCATCTTCATTAGTTATATACCCGGCTTTACCCCTAATATTTCCGAACAAATTTAAATAGTTCATTTTTTCCGACTCGTCTGCAAAAGACAGAATTAGTTGTAAAGCCATGTAACTTTTACCAACCCCGCCGGTACCTGCAAATATTCCAACTTTTTTAGCTTTATAACCGGCAAATATAAATCTTTGCGCCGGTAAAATTTTAGTCCAAACGCTTATATTATCTATTTTTTTTCCTATCACATCACTTTTTATAGTCTCTTTAGATTTAATTCCTTGAACAGATAAGATATTATATATATCATTTTGTGAAAGAACCTCCGATAGTTGTTCTATATCGTTTTTAATTTTTGATTCTTTCTGTTTTTTTTCTATTTTTTCGCGCTCTTTTAATATTTTAGCAACTTGTTCTTTCCTTAGATTTTTAAAAATTTCAAGCGCATCAAATTCGGAATCTCCACTTTGCTTGTAAAATAATTCGCCAAAATCTTTAACGCCGGCAGGTAGCTCTATCATAAACTCTTGTTTAAAATTATTAAGCGTTTTTATTCCCGCCTCGTCGTTGTCTGGACATAGTAAAACCATTGCGTTAAGACTTTTAAGATAGTCAATTAAATTATAAAGCTTCGGTGAAAATCCGCTTACACCTGCAACCGCTATAACCGATATATTTTTTAATTTCCATTGTTCTAATGCCAAGACGTCAAATTCTCCTTCTACAATTATTACTATGCCGCCTTTATTAATTTTCAATTTATTTACAGCATTATGTAAATTAAACGCAACGATTGTACCTGCTATATCTGTCCCTTCAGGTTTGAATATTTTCTTTTCATATATCTTTCTTGCGACGATTCTGCCTATTTTCTTGGTTTCTGCAGTTGTATACGGGAATGTAAAAAAATGATTATCTAAATTTATCCGCACTAAATCTTTTTCTAAAACAGATAAATTATTTATGCGTTTAGATAAATGTTCTGTTGCCGTATCGCTATCTGACGCCTTAATTAATCTTGTGTAAAATTCAAGATTGCTTTTAAATATATAAGCCTGTCTTTCTTTTTCTTTTTCTATTTCCTCTTTTTCTTCCGCCGTTAACTCTTTAAATTCACCACTTTCAATTCTTCCTTGAAATCCGCAAGCCCAACACTTATAATAGCCGTTTTTATAAACAGTAAAACTTGGATGTTCGTCGTCGTGCTCAGGACAATGCCCTAGAAAATATTTAGGGTATTCCTTAAAACCAAAATCATGTTTAGTATATTTATTTTTAAGAATTTCTATAGCCTTCATTTTAAGCATTCCTTATTTTATTTTCCTATTTGTATTAATTTTTTCTAATTGATCTTTTAATGATTCATGCGTATTTTGTTCTATGAATTTTTCAATATCGCTAAGTTTGAACAAAATTTTGGAGCCTATTTTTACATAAGGTATGGCCTTGCGATAGACAAGAGAATAAATTGATGATTTTTTGAGCCTGATAATTTCCGAAAGCTCTCTGACCGTAAATAACTTTAAATTATTTTCCATAATCCCTTAAAAAAAATAATATAAATTATATTTTCTTAAGGATATTATTTTTTAAAAATAGTGTCATTTCTGTTTTCGGAAAAAATTAGGAATGAGTATATTTGTGGGCTTAAAGCTGGTTTAAAATGTGGTTAGGCTATATTTATTTTTATTTAACTACAGAAAATACAAGTATTATGAGGAATATTTTGAATTTATTTTTTATTTTTTTATAGCAGTATTTTTATTGCGTATATGGGATTTTAATGTTCTGCGGGATATATTTTTTTAAATCTAAGTCGCCTATTTCTTCGCCGATTAAAATTATTGTATATTCAATAATCTTCTGCATGGTTGAATGCCAATCGACATTTTCAAACTTGCCCTTTTTATCCAGACTGATCATTGAGTCTCTATTTGATTTTGTTATATCTATTCGGAGATATTCGTCAGGATACAATATTTCGTCATATTCGAAGCGTCCTTTTTTAAAAAACGAAGGATTATTTAATAATTCAAATAACTTAAAATTAATTAAATCGTCGAAATTGTAATTTTTTTGAATGCCATTACTATTTTTATTTTCAAAAACTTCTAATATGGTTAAATATCTGTTGTAAATCGTCTTATTTAAATAAAATGATTTATAAGAAAGCACGGGTAGCTTTAATGCTTTTTTCCTTTGCCTTTGCCTTTGTTTCTCGGTAGATTTATCGTCAATATAAGAAACTTCCTGATTTATTTGAATTTTTTTTTCATTTAAATAACCTAAAAAATTATAAACGCCGGATCTAATAAATTTTAAAATAATTAATGCTTTTTCAGATGCATCATGCTGATTAAATGAACTTATAAAGCCCTCAACTATTTTTTTAAACTCTAATGTTTGTTTATTTTTAGCCTGAATTAATAAGTCTAATTTTTCCATTCCTTGATTATATGCTTTATCCATAAGTTCTATTTCTTCTTCCATTATCCAATTAATCATTTTGTTCCGGTCTAAATTATATGCTTCTATGTCGGCAATTATGAAATTATATATTTTAATTTTAATCTGTTCCGCGTCTTCTCGATAT
>JAKAQK010000122.1 GCA_021822625.1 bacterium
GCTAAGAGATGGGTAAACTGGATACATGCAAATTTAAATCCGTATGCACATGTAGCTGGATTTACGGGCGAAAAAGGGCTTCTTCCCGGTCAAAAAAGCCAGGCATACGAATTAAGACTGCATTTATTAAATTATGAATGGCTCGGCGTCAAATATGTTATAGCTCCGGCAGATACAAACCCTTTTTATTGGATTATAACCGTAAAAACAGCAGATTTTAACCATAAAATATTGCCTTTGCCTCAAGGTAAACGTCTTAGCGGAATTATTAATTCCAGTTTGATTAGGAAAAACATTAAGGTGTCTGAAGTTGGAATATTACAGGATAATTATAAAGATACCGCCGCCGGATTTATTAATATAAAATTATGCAGTAAAAATTCATGCGAGAGCGGATTGGTAAACTTAAAGAAGTCATACGCTTATTCAAGCGTTTCGATTTTATGGATACCTTTGCGTAAACCGCTTAAGGTTAAAGCTCGTAATGCTATCAAATATAGCATATTTTATATTGGAGGTAAAATACCTGAGGGTTTTTATACATATCCGGTTGCTAATGTCAAATATAATCAATTTTTAAAGGGTCCGGCTGGAAAAATTACAGGACGGGGATTAAAAATTTATCTTAGAACTTCCGAATTTATAACAACGGGGGTAAAAAAGGTTTATAGTGATGCGCTTATGAATATTTATGAACTGCCGAACCCAAAACCGTATTTTCAAACGGAAAAAGGTATTTGTAAATTAAGCGCAAGTTCAAGAACAATTTTAAGCGTCAAATGTTATAATAAGGGGGAATTAATACGCAGAGAGTTATTTTTCCCAGGTTGGAGCGCTTTTGTAAATGGAAAACCAGTTAAGATTTATTTATATAAAAACCTTTTTCAGGAAATAAGGCTTAATAAGGGTGAAAATAAGATTATATTCTATTACTCACCGCCTAATATAATCTGGGCATGGATTATATCGGCGGCAGGCTTAATTGCTTTAGTCTTTTCTCCTATGTTTATTTTTTTTGTAAAAAAGTTAAAATTATTAAAAAAGTTTTTGTAATTGTAATTAAGATTAAGATTAATAAATATATTAATAAGGAGCTGACTTGAATTACGATGTTATTATTATAGGTGCAGGGCCGGCAGGCTTATCGGCGGCTTATGAACTTGCAAAAAATGATAAGAAAGTACTGGTTTTGGAAGAAAATATCAATGAGGTAGGCGGCTTATGCAGAAAGGTGGAATATGATAATTTTATAATTGATATCGGGGGACATAGATTTTTTTCAAAAAACAGAGAGATTGAAAATATGTGGACCGAAATTATGGGTGAAGAAATATTAATTAGAAAAAGATTTTCGAGGATATTCTACAATAAAAAATTTTACGATTATCCGCTTGATATGGCAAATGTGATTAAAAATTTAGGTTTTTTTACTTCGTTTGCCTGTTTTTTGGATTTTCTTTATATAAAATTATTTCCTATAAAAAACGAACTAAGTTTTGAAGATTGGGTTATAAATCATTTCGGAAAGAGGCTCTATAATATGTTTTTTAAGACATATACGGAAAAGGCGTGGGGCGTAAAGTGCGGTGAACTTAACGCAGACTTTGCCGCTCAAAGGATAAGGTATCCTTCTTTATTAAATGCCGCACTTAATTCGATAAAAAGCTTAAGAAGCGGCGATAAAAAAAAATTAAAGATACTCATGGAAGGATTTTATTATCCAAAGCTAGGACCTGGACAAATATGGGAAAGGCTTAAAGAACTAATTATCCAGTGTGGCGGCAATGTGCTGATGGGAAGAAAGGTTATAGAAATTAAAAATCAGAATGGTCGCGTTATAGAAGTCAGTACCTCAAATGGAGCCGGATTTATAGAAACATTTAGCGCTGACCATTTTATATCTAGTATGCCACTTAGGAGTTTTATAAATTCAATGAGACCTGAAGTTCCCGAAACAATAAACAATCTCGCAAAAAATTTAAATTATAGAGATTTTATAACCGTATTTTTAATTGTTAATTCTACCGATTTATTTCCAGACAACTGGATATACATACATGACCCAAGCGTAAAATTAGGTAGAATACAAAATTATAAAAACTGGAGTCCTTACCTGGTGCCTAATAAATTTCAAACCTCTTTAGGCCTTGAGTATTTTTGTTTCGAAGGCGACAGTATGTGGACAATGCAAGACAGCGACTTAATTAAATTCGGAATAGATGAGCTTGAAAAGATTAATTTGGCAAAAAAAGAAGATATAGTCGGCGGATGCGTAATAAGGGTGACTAAGGCATACCCGATTTATAGCAGAAACTATAGAGAGCAAATGGCGGCGATTAAAAACTTTCTTAAAAAAAATTATAGTAATCTCCAAATAATTGGACGTAACGGCATGCATAAATATATAAACATGGACCATGCTATGATGACGGGTATTCTTGCGGCTAAAAATATTATTGCAGGCAATTATGATAAATATGACATATGGGAAGTCAATGAAGATGCCGAATATCTGGAGGAACGTATCAATTAATGAATTTCTTTAATAACTTAAGATATAACTTAAAAAGTAATTACCGTAATTACCATAATTACCTATTTTTTTCACCGGTTGTCCTGTTAGTTCTTATTCCCTTCATTGTTGAACTGCCGTTATCGTTACTCGGCATTAGTACTGATCCTATATGGCTTTGGTACAGATCCGGTATTGTAAGTGGCGTCGGCCCCGGCATTATCGATGGATTTTATTATCTTGATTCCAGCATCAATAGTATAACACAGGCTTTGGGACATTTAGCCGCATATGACTGGATTAGCGGAAAAGTTCCCTGGTGGAATCCTTATTCGGGATTAGGCATGCCGTTAGCCGGAGAGATGCAGCCCGGAGCCTTATTCCTTCCATTTATTTTACTATTGCTTTTGCATAACGGTATTTTGTGGCTTAAAATTGCCGTTCAAATTATCGGAGGGCTTTCTACTTATGCGCTTTTACGCGAGTTAGGGTTAGGACGCTTTTCAGCCCTCATAGGCGGAATACTTTTTGAATTAAATGGCACATTCGCATGGTCGCCCGGACCAGCATCAGTTTATTGCGCCGCCGCTTTCCTTCCGCTTTTGTTGTATGGAATAGTAAAGTCAAGCAAGGTTAATGGCAGAATCGGTATTTTCTGGATAGCCGTTGCTTTAGCGTATTCTCTATTAGCAGGCTTTCCTGAGGTTGCTTATATAGACGGCTTGTTTGCGCTAATGCTTGCAATATATCTTTTTTTTATTACGGAACGTCGTTTGAATTATATTTTAAGAATAGTTTACGGCGGCTTTTTAGGTCTTTTGCTTGGAGCGCCGATTATTGTAGCTTTTGCGGATTTTTTGCATGTATCAAATGCTTTTTCGCTTCACGAATTTGGAAAAATTTCTATTCCTTTGGAAGTGGTTCCTACGGTCATATTGCCTTACGTTTTTGGTCCTCTGGGCGAAAGGTACGGCAGTAGTACTTTATCGAATATTTGGAGCTTGATAGGCGGGTATTCGGATATAACCATTATTTTTATGGCAATATTGGGGTTGACCTGGAAAAAATATAGAATGCTATCTTTACTGCTTCTTTTTTGGATTGTTCTATCATTAAGCAAGACATTCGGTATAGAGCCGTTTGCTACAATAATGAATCATATTCCTTTAATTTTAGACGCAAGGTTTACACGTTATTCCGCCCCATCGTGGGAATTAGCGTTAATTATTTTGGCTATGTTTGGATTAGAGAGCCTAAGCATAAAACAGCCTAAGGTTATTATACCCTCATTAATTGCTATTTTTCTAATAATTTTAAGCATATACCTTGCATGGCCTTTTCGTTCCTTTTGGGGATGGAGTTCATCAAAGGCTTTAATAATGGCAGAAAATCTAGCAATTTCAGTTCTCTTTGGAATGTCGGGTTTAATGCTTTTGGTTCTTTTTTTAAGGAAATTTAAAGGACAATGGCTTAAATTTATCGTGGGACTACTCCTTATAATAAATGCTTTTATATTTTTTGCATTTCCTGAACTGGCGGGAAGGCGACCGGGTCATATAGATATGCCGGCTCTTATATATCTTAAAAATAATTTAGGACTTTCCCGTTTTTATACCGTATGGCCGATACAACCAAACTACGGCGCTTATTTTAGAATTGCCAGTATTAATTATAGTTCATCCGTGCCAAATTCAAGCAACTTTAGAAAGTTTGTAAGAAAAAACTTAACTTCGTCTTTATCAAAATCGGGTGACACTTTTTTTTATAAAAGCGCTAATAATAATATTGGAACTTATGATGTTTATAGATTTTTCAAAAATTATGAAGCTACCGGAGTAAAATATATTCTTACTAATTCAAAAAAACCGTTAAATGCTTTAAAAAACAAAATTCTTGGTATTAAACTGGTTTATCATGACTCGCTTATGGATATTTATAAGTTACCCAATCCTTCGTCTTTTTATTCTATAACAAGCGGTGGACAATGCAAACTAACATCCGAAAAAATAAGCTCTCTAAGAGCCGCCTGCAAGTCTGGCGCAATACTCATTCGCAGAGAACTTTATATGCCGGGCTGGCATGCTGTTATCAATGGCAAAAGGAAGCCCGTATTATCTTATAAAAAAATTTTTGAATCGGTTAAACTTCCCGCTGGAAAAAGCAGTATTAATTTTTATTTTATTCCTCCGTATATTAATTATGCTCTTGCGGGTTTTATATTGGGGATAATAGGGCTTTCCTGGGAATTTGCGGTTTTTTACAAAAGTAAAGATAGTAGAAATAAATCATGAAAAATAATAAAAATAAGCAAAAGCTGTATAATTTATTCCCATTTTTATATTCGTTATGTAAAAATATTATAATTTTATTAAGTTTGAATTTTAAATACCTGTTTTTTTTAAGAAGAAAAAAACAAAGAATAATAATGGTTGTTTTGATAGAACATATGGGGGATATAGTTGCCTGCGAACCTGTTTCGAGGTATATAAAAAAGGAAAATCCAGATGATTTTATTATATGGATTGTAAAAAAAGAATACAAAGATATAGTTAGATGCAATCCTAATGTCGATAAGACGGTATGCGTAACAGGGTTAACCGAATTAATATTACTGAGTTTTTTTAAATTTTTTATCAGAGAAATAAATCTTCATATCAGTAAAAGAAAATATAAGCCTTTTTTTAACTTTTTTATTTCAAGGAAAAGATTCAGGGTAACATTAAAAAATTATTATGAATACGGCAGTTTATTGGAGGCTGTGTGTCTTGCGGCAAATATAAAAAAATTAAATGATCCCCCGATTTTTCATTTTTGTAAAGATTTAAAATCTGTTGATTTGCCTAAAAAGCCTTATGCTGTTTTTCATTGCGTTTCAAATCAACCGGTCAAAAACTGGGGGAGCCATAACTTTACTAGACTTGCCAATGATGTTATAGATATGGGTTTTAATGTGGCGGAAATTGGATTTACAGGCATCATTAAATTAAATACCGATAATTATTATAATCTTTGCGGCAGGTATTCCCTGCAGGAGTATGCCTATATTATCAAAAATGCATCTGTTTTTATCGGAATAGACAGCGGTTTTTCACATATTGCAAATGCCGTAAATACATATGGAATTATATTAATAGGTGAATTAGGAAACTTTAAAAGATATAACCCTTATACCGGCGGTTACGGAAACGGTGAAAATGCCGCAATTATTTACAATGAAAAAGGAAAATTGATGAATTTAAACTACAACAGGGTTTTGCTGCAATGCATAGATATATTAAATAAAATTAAAAGTAATGCATAAGATAAGACTATTTAACCATATTAAAAGCTATCTTAAATTTACATTTATGATTTATTAGAATCCCTCCAAATAATAAACTGACCCATTTTTTTTGAAATAAAACCCTGTTTTTGAACTCAATAATTTGTTTGTTCCGCCCTTTTAATAACATTTGTAACGATAGATTCTATTACCGGCGACCGCTATTTTGTTTATCCAAAACCTCGCCGTAAACGTTCATGACTTTTTTATAGGAAATATCTGAAGAAAAAAACTTTTTGGCTCTTTCAAAACCTTTGGATGCTTGTTCGTTTTTATAATTTTCGTTTTCTATATAAAATTTAATAGCTTCTTTGAGTTTAAAGGGATCTTTTGGGGTAATAAGGATATTGGTGTCGCCGA
>JAKAQK010000123.1 GCA_021822625.1 bacterium
TATATCTATAGCCTCTATTTCAACATTAAAATAACGGCTTATTAAGGGTCTCGCAGCAGGGTAGATAATATCTTCAACGATGGTTCCCATTTTATTGGATAATCTTCCAAATTCTTGATTAAGCTTTTTATGTTCTTCGCGGTTTTCTTCTTTATATTTCTCAAGTGCAATACGGTTTTCTTCTTTGTATTGCGCAAAATCAATACGGTTTTCTTCTTTGTATTTCTCAAAATCACGACGGTTTTCTTCTTTATATTTCTCAAGTGCAAGACGGTTTTCTTCTTTGTATTGTGCAAAATCATAGCGCATCTCATTCTTGAAATTTATCATTTCTTCCGAAAGATGGATAAGCGCTTCTTCAAGTCTGTCTGTTTTTTGTTCCAATAAGGCGTTTGAACTCATAATATACTTTTCTTTTATATATTTATTTAATTTATTTATATTTATTTAATTTATTTATTTAATTTATCTTTGTTGTAATGTTATTATACCATACAAATATATAAAAAAAATGCTTTTATATAATTTTTCCGATTCTTTATGGTCGATATCGTTTTATCCATAAATGCATACTATACAATGCGTTCAAATCGATAAATATGCGGTTCATGACTTAGCTTTGCCGTATAAATATATGATTTTCTTCTTGGCGGTTTTGTCGGCAAATACAATTGGCAGTGAGCAAATAAATTAATATGACGCCATTATTCAGCATCATTTCCCCTTCCCACTATTATGCATTATTATTATTTTTTAGTATTTTAATTGCAATTTAATTTTGCTATATCTTATGATATAATAAATATAAAATATTAAGATAACGAACTTTTAAGTTCAGACGATTTAAACGACGTCGTTCTTTCGGTGCTTTGTTCCACTAAAGACGAAAGAACTTTAATATTGGAAGTAACTTCACGTCTTTCGTCTCTTAAACCGTTGGAACTTGAAGATTATAAACTTAAGCTTATAAACTTATTGCATCTAAGACCTAATTTAATACAGACTGCTAAAGAACTGGAGAATAAAATGCCTATTACCATAAAACTGGAAGATGACCCTTTCTACAAGGAAGGGATTGAAATTAAAGGTGCCGGATTTATTTATTCTTTTGCTCCCGCCTGCGTTTGACGCGGCCGGAAGCGAGTTTTTTACTCTGTATTATTCAAACCGGCCGCTAATCGCACATATTAATAATATAGCAATATACAATATAATAGATATGATTAAAAATCAAATAAAAATATTAATATTTTTGCTTATAATATTTTCAGCAAACTCTGTTTACGCTTTTTCCGTTTTAAATCCGCCATACAACCAGTCCGACCCTAACTTTAATAAACTCGCGATGCGGGTGTATAATTCCGGCAGTCCTTATATCTACACTTACGGAGCTTATACTTATAACGCTATTCCTATAACAACTACTATTTCAGGCTGCAAGCTGATAAGCATAATAAGGCGCACCCAAGGCTTTCCTAAACCGGCATATTGGGCAATAGAAAATTATAAGATATGCGGCGGGAATATCGCAGAGGTTAAAAACACCAATATGGCAGGATGGGATAATTTGCCGAAAGGAATTAAGCCTGTTATAAATAATACTATCCAAGAGGCGCGTCAATACGGCAAAGCGAACGCTAATTATTACGGATACAGGGTAATAGCAAAGACCGGTGCTTACGTCGGAACTATTTTCGTATATGTGCTTAACGGGATAAAGTTAGAGGCTATGATGCGGTTCTAATTTTTAGTCTTAAAAAATAAAATCTTACTTATGTTATATGACTTTTCAGTTAAATCTTATGCTATATTGTATTCCTAAGGCTGTTCGATTAAAATTAAATTAAACAAATAATTAATCAATGAAATTAAAATGAATATTTGTGCGGCTGGGGACATTCACGGAAGAATTGATAAATTTTACGATTGCGTAAAAAAATTCGAGTCGGAACTTAAAATAAATTTTGATGTCATTTTGCAGGTAGGCGATTTCGGCATATGGATAGATGCAGATTATCACGACGGCATTACGAAATTTCATAGCGGAATGGGAGATTTTCCGCGCTGGTACCGAGAAAAAAAGTCGGTTCCGGTTATAACATATTTCGTAAACGGCAACAATGAAGATTTTAATTTTCTTAGTTCTGTTAAGTTATCCGGCGATTTAGAAATAATTAAAAATCTTTTTTATATTCCAAACGGCAACGTTGCGAAAATAAATATAGACGACGGGCAGCTTATTGTAGCCGGCATCGGCGGAAAATATGATCCGGAACATTTTAATTATAAAGAAGCGGACAGATATTATACGAAAAGCGAGATAGATGATTTATTGAGATACGCAGAAGAAAACAAAGGAAGAGAAGATAAAAACATAGATATTTTTATTTCGCATGATGCGCCAGAAGGCGTCCTTATAGAAGACAACGATAAGAACAGATATTATCCTAAGACGGCGGGACTCAGGGATTTAATATTAGAAATAAAGCCTAAAATGGTTTTTTTCGGGCATCACCATGGAATATGCAAATCTGAAATTGAAGGAATACCTGTTTACGGCTTAAACGTGCTAACCCGTAAAGGCTCTTTGCTTTCAACCGTTATGAAATATAAAGCCGCAAATAACACCAAGGACGGAGGAGGTATTTCTAACACGTTAAAATATTTTGAAATTCCGGTTGTGAAATAATCTTTGTTTATCAATATATAATATATTTATTAATATAATTATTATATATTTATTGTTTATCAATCAATATGCTTATTAATAAATTCGATTTTTGTACGCATTTAACTTTGCTACGCTTATATTATTTGGTTCTGAAAAAAAATATTTTTTCATTGCCTTTTTAACAAAAATTGCGAGAAGTCCCACATTACGAAAGGACGGGAAGTTCACTTTTATCGGCTTATTATTTACACCGATTTAAAATCAACTAAAACACAAATCATAACTAATTATTACAATTCCAGTATGGAGGTTAAAAAGCAATGAAAATAGGTTTTATAGGATTGGGGATAATGGGAAATTTTATGGCATTAAATTTATTAAAAAACGGCGTGATGCTAAATGTTTATAATAGAACTAAGGAAAAAGCGAAGGAGCATATAAAAAAAGGAGCAATATTTTTAGATTCGCCAAAGGAAATAGCAAAAAAAAGCGATATTATAATGCTTATGCTCTCCGATTCTAAGGCCGTTTCCAGTATAACGGACGGCTACGAAGGATTACTGGAAGGTTTAGACGGCGAAAAGATAATAATAAATATGAGTACTATAGAACCAGATTATTCGGTTGAGCTTTATAAAAAAATCAAGATAAAATCTCCGTCGTCTCTTTTTTTGGAAGCTCCCGTCATCGGAAGTAAGATTCCTGCGAAAGAAGGGTCTCTTATAATTTTAGCTGCCGGAGATAAAAAAGCTTATGACCTTTCAGCCGATTATTTTAATATGATGGGCAAAATGATTATTTATCTCGACAACATTCCAAAGGCATCATATTTAAAAATTATAAACAATCAGATTATGGGAATTACAATGGGCGCTTTAGCCGAAGGATTAAGTTTATCTAAAAAAATAGGGATAGACGACAACGCAGTTTATGATATCGTAAATTCCGGCGCATTTGCAAATTCGATGTTTCAGCTGAAAGGAAAAAATATTATAGATGGTAATTATGAAACTAATTTTCCATATAAACATATGCAAAAGGATTTAAATTTTGCGGTTAAACTTTCAGGAGAATTTAAAGCATTTTCTCCTTTAACGTCCGCAATAAACAACTCCTATATTCTAGGCTATGATAAATTCAAAGATGAAGATATGTGCGCTATATATAAAACTTTAAATTTTGATTAAGTACAGTCAAGTCATGTACGTAAACCAGATTATTTTACAATGTTTATAATAATCCAAGATATTTTATTGCTTCTTCATGACTTAAATACTATGTAATTTTATCTAATTTAAAGAATACACAATTATAATTACCCAGGACGAAGACGGATATTATATTGCCGACGTTCCCGAATTACACGAATGCCGTACCTAAGCTAAGCTAAGTCTATAGATAAGTTAAGAGATAGAATTAAAGAAGCGATAGAACTTTATCTTGAGGAAAAAAGCTCGGAATATCCTGCCGTTAATTTTATTGAAATCCAAAAAATTGCAATATGAGTAAGCTTCTGTTTATTGCAAATGGTATATTAATATACTTTAATATCAAAAAAATTTCATCCTTTTATTAAGGATTAAATTATGTTATTATATCCTTAATAGAAGGATAAATGTTTATAGCGCGTAATCTTAATTAATTGTAATAAAAATTAATTAGATAATAATAGGACATAATTGCCCATTATCGCACCCATAGTTACAAACCACAAGGATAGTTTATAAAAAAATAAAATAAATTTCAGGATATTTATGATAAGCAAAGAATTATTAAAAGAAATCATAATTGAAAACAAAAAGTTCATTTTAGATTTACCTATTATTATATCAAGAAAAAAAAATATTCTCCCTCCAGAAAATTTAAATAAGGCAGTAATCTTATATGGAGTAAGAAGAAGCGGCAAGAGTTTTATGCTATTCGAAATATTTAAAAATCATTTAGATTCTTCTTTATATATAGACTTTGAAGACGAAAGACTTTCAGATATTAAGATAACCGATATGGAATCTGTGCGAAGCGCTTTTTTTGAATTAAATCCAGAGCTTCTTAAAAATAAAAAAAATGTTTATTTTTTATTTGACGAAATACAAAATGTAGATAACTGGGAGAAATTCGTAAGGAGAATAGCGGAAAAAGAAAACATCAATGTTTTTTGTGCCGGTTCGTCTTCGGATATTACCCCAAAAAAAATTCACACGGCTCTTAGGGGGAGATCATGGAATATAGAAATATTCCCCTTTTCTTTCAAAGAATTTTTAGAATTGAAATTATTCGGCAAGGATATGAATCTCAATGATATGTTTTACGGAGATAATAAAATAATAATAAAAAATTACTTTGACGAATATTTAAATTTTGGAGGGTTTCCTGAAATAATACTTGCAAATTCAGAGTTTGAGAAGAAAAAACTTTTAAAAGAATATTTAGACGCAATGTTTTTTAAGGATCTCGTAGAAAGATATAATATTAAAAATATAAGATTAATAGAAGCATTAAAGGATAAGCTTTTTTCATCATTTTCGACGAAGTTGTCGTTAACTTCTATATATAAACAATATAAAGACAATTTTCCGCTTTCTAAAGATTCCCTGTATTCTTATTATAATTATTTTTTAGAAAGCATGCTTGTTTTTGAAGCAGAAAAGTTTACCGAATCTGCATATAAAAGATTAAGAAATCCCGCCAAAATATATCTTCCGGATACCGGCTTATGCAGGAGATTAAGTTCGCCTGATTTTGGAAGAATGCTGGAAAATTTAACGTTTATAGAACTAAAAAAAGCTTATGAAGAAATATTTTATTACGACGGCAAAAGAGAATGCGATTTTATAGCGTCTAAAGGAGGTGATTTTTTAGTTCTTCAGGTATCATGGGAACTTAACGAAATCAATAAAGAGCGGGAATTAGAAGGTTTGGTTGAAGCCGCAGGTTTATTTAACTTAAAAGAAGGAATTATAATTACGTACGATACGGAAGATTCGTTAATATACCATAATCTAACAATAAATGTCGTTCCTTTCTGGAAGTGGAGCATAAACTCAAGGCGTTTAATCTTATAGGCGGGGGAGGGGGCGGACGTCAAGTCCATGCCGAAAGTAGCGTTAAATGGCTTCACTCTAAAGTTATTGCGGTTCCTTGGTGGATACTGTGACTGCCGTTATGCCGTTAAGCATGTATTCGGTTATATATCTTTCTTTTATAGCAACGTCGTTTTTTGCCATTAATATATTATCCTACTTTTCTTTTTTGAACTAAGTCAAAATTTTATGTAAATATTTTTTAGATAAGCAGAAATTTATAATTTAAATAATATATAATATTACAAAAATTTAATATAAACGTCATATAAAATGGATGATGAAAGGGGGAGCCAATATAAACAGGTTTTTATTAGAATTTTTTCAATAGCAAAAGGTTATAAATATTTCTCTTAAATTTATATTTATTGTTAATAAATATATTTAATTCTGAACC
>JAKAQK010000124.1 GCA_021822625.1 bacterium
CCGATCTATAAGTATTATTATTGCGCTAAGCATTGCATCTTCTTTTGCATTGTATGGATGCGGATTTTCTCAGGTCAGTAAAACAGATAAGCTAAAGTCTGTCCTTTACTATAGAATAGGTTCAGGGTATTTCAACAGCGGCAATTATGTTAAAGCATTGCAAGAATTTATAAAAGCCAGAACGGTAAATCCGTATTCGGCGAAAAATTATAATGCAATGGGCACGGTCTATATGATGACTCATCGTCAAAATAAAGCTATAAAGTGCTTTAAAAAGGCGACCCGACTGAATAATAAATTTTCATACGCATTTTATAATCTTGCAATAATTTATATAAAATTAAAGAAATATAATCTTGCTGCTGCAAATTTAAAAAAGGCTCTGTTGAATCCTTTTTATAATCAGCCTTATGAATCATATACACTTCTTGGTAAAATATATATTATTCAGAATAAATTTAAAAAAGCCAAAAAATATCTTTTAATTTCCGAAGCGCTTAATAAGAAATATTTTTTGACATACTATTACTTGGGAAACTATTATTCAAAAAGAGGAAAATTTTTTAAAGCCATAATTGATTATAAAAAAGCATTAAAGATAGATGCCTACTTTGTGCCGGCGCAGTTTAAGGAAGGAGAAAATTATTTTAAACTAAAAAGATATGAAAAGGCTCGCGCTATATTTAGTAAAATTTATATTAGAAACAAACTTAATTCATTCGGCATTAAAGCGTCGGATTATCTTAAAAAATTAAAAAATTATTAATTTATTTTTATTATAGCTATATGAAAGATGAAATCGATGATATCGAAACGGTCGGTAAATACATTAAGTCGGAACGAGAAAAGCATAATCTCACGCATGATGATATTGCCCGCATAACAAAAATATCTCTCTTATATATTCAGGCGATAGAGAATGATGATTTTTTGCCTTTTCCTTCCTCTTATACTATTAAAGGCTATATAAAATCAATTGCCGAAGCGATTGGAGCAGACGAACTTTATGCCTTGAAGCTGTATGAATCTGCAAACAAAAATATTTCTGAAATTAAGCATGAAGATATTGTAAAACAAAAATTTATAGAAGAACATCAAAAATCAATAAAATTAAAGAAAAGATTATTCGTATCCGCTGCAATTATTATTGTAATTATTTTCGGCATTATCGGATTTATTAATATTAAAAAAGCAATTAGAACAGACTACATTTCCTCCAAATTATTTTCCGTACTTTCCGCAAGGCATAAACTTGTCAATAAAAAAAAATTATTAAAAAGCAAATATATTAAAAATAAATCCAATATTCATTATAAAGTAATACTTAAAGGTAAAGTTATCGAGAAAACATGGGTAGATGTTTCCATAGACAATTCGAGACAAAGACAGAGCATGCTGTATCCTGGAACTGTTAAAATATGGAAAGCCAAAAAGAATTTACACATTAAAATTGGAAATGCCGGCGGAATATTGCTAAGTTATAATGGAAAATATCTTGGAAAATTAGGCAAAAACAAAGAAGTGATAACTTTAAATTTTCCGAAGCAAAAATAGATTTTTATAGCAATATTTTATCGATTTTCAATTGAATTATTTATTTTAGTTAAAAAATACGCAAAATTAACCGCAAAAACACTTTTTAGATTGAATATAATAATGAAAATGTTATAAATATATTTTTTATAATGCAAAATTAACCGCAAAAACACTTTTTAGATTTATATAATATTAAAAATTTTAGAAATATAATATTATTAAAATGGAAAATTGACGGCAAAAAACACTTTTTACAAAACGCTGTTCACCAAAAAATATTTCTCAATAGTTATTTTAAAATTGGTTAATTCGATTTTGTATTTATTGACAAATTTATATTTTAATAATATAATGTACAAATGTTTTTCGCACTTCATAAACAAAGGTTTCAATGGACAAATGTTTAAAGTTATTTGTTTAATCGATTCGCCGTTAATTAACTGTGTTAACTTAATTCAATAAAATCAATAAAACTAAATGGAGGGTATTTAATTATGGCAACAGCATCAAACAAAACTCTTGACGCAAGCGGATTATCATGTCCGTTGCCTATTGTTAAAACAAAAAAAGAAATTGATTCAATGACTTCAGGTCAGGTGCTTGAAATTATTTCTACCGACCCCGGTTCTAAAAATGATATGACGGCATGGTGTAAAAGAACAGGAAATGAACTCTTAGAATCTGTAGAAGAAGGCGGAAAATTTAAATTTTATGTAAAAAAAGCATAAATTTATTTTAATTTTTTATAAAGCAATATAGTTCATACTGTTTTATCTAAAAAAAAGATAAAATTTTCTTTAGTCCAATTTCATCGTTTTAATTATTAATTTATCGGTATTTGTACCACAAATAAACATAACATTTTGTCGGGGTACCGGCCGGTTGCGTTTTCGGCAGCTCTTTTTTTGACGTTGCGCGCGTCGTCATTCTATCTTATGCGCTAAGTATTTATTTATGAGACGCTGCTGCGCGGCATTAACGAGCTATAAGCGTTATATAATCTTATTATTTATGATTATTACTAATTACGTTACGGTGAATTTGGACTAAAAATGTAGTTTTATTCCTTTTTTGCTCGCCACCAGTGTTAACTGCAAGGCGAGACCGAACTAAGAATATAGAGTTTTTATTCCGTTTTCGCGCTTTTCTGTTTTATCTTAAATTTCCAGATGACGGTTGAGATAGCAATGCTTATTTCATACATGGAATATAACGGTATGGCTATAAAAAACATTGTAACAATGTCTGCATGAAATGCTGCAATAACTAAACTGCCTATCAAAGCGTATTTTCTATTCTTAATTAAAATACCCGGTTTCAATATCCCCGCTATAGAAAGTAAAGTAGAAATAATCGGCAATTCGAATATTACACCAAAAATAATGCTTAATCTCAAGGCAAAATTAACAAAATGAGTAAGGTTTATTAAAGGCGATAGATTTGCATCTTGATAACTGAGTGAAAAATTTATTACCGCAGGCCATATATAAAATATCATAAAGACCATTCCGGATATAAATGAAAGCGTTCCAAAAAACATAAAAGGCAGTAAATACTTTCTTTCCTTTTTTAACAATCCAGGTTTAATAAATTGCCAGATTTCAAAGAATATGAACGGCAATGCTATCATAAATCCGAGTATAATTGATACTTTTACCTGCATAAAAAACGGTTCAAGCGGCGCTGAATAATGCAGTATATGTTTTGTAAATTTTTTAGGTGTTTCATTAAGTCCGAAGGCATAATAAATAAACGGGACTTTCTGTTTGATAATATTTTTTAGTTCTCCTGAAAAGTATGTAATGTAAGTAGGCTTTTCTAAAGGCATTTCAATGACGTTAACGGCGCTGTACGAAAGATGCCATGAAAAACCAGTGGTTATTATTATGATAATAAAAATATGGACAATCCGTTTTCTTAATTCAGAAAAGTGCTCGAGGAAAGGCATTCTCGAATCGTCTGTATTGTCTATAATATTTTCATTATCCGGGTTGTCGGAATTTTTTGTTTTTTTTGCCATAACGCGTTTTGTCTCAGCCTCAGCGGTTAATTTCAGTTTAGTTGTAATTATTTAATTTTAATTTAATTATTTGCTTGCAATTTTAACAAGTTTGTTTTAATTTTAACTATTTAGATTTTAGTTTTAATTTTAACTATTTAAATTTTTGTTTTTTTTATATGTTTCCTACAATGACAGTATCGGTATCATTCCCTATTTCTATCATATTTGCTTTATTATTACGATAAATATATTATTTAATTAATTTAGGAGAAATAAATATCATCAGCTGTTCTTTATTCACAACTTTCTGTCGCGATGAAAACAGATAGCCCAATATAGGTATATTAGATAATATGGGGATGCCGTTATTTGAACGTGATTTTTCCGTATAAAGAATACCGCCTAAAACAAGTGTTGAATTATTTTTTACCGAAACCGTCGTTGTAACGCTTTGATTTGTTGCGCTTGGGAAACCGTCAACTTCCTGCCCAAAATTAGGTTGTGAATTAGTAACTGTAAGATTTAAAATGATATTGCCGCCGCTTTCTATAATCGGTGTAACCGTTAGCGTCAATCCAAGCGTTATGGTCTGCAATGTAGAAGTAACCGGCTGCTGTGTGATTATCGTGGTGCCTGTTGAAGACGTGGGCGATGAAACGCCTGTTCCTGAAGATGCGGTATAAGCCGTATAATACAATGTAGTGCCTGAATTTATCGTAGCCGTGCTGCCGCTTACTACCGTCACGTCGGGCGATGATATTATTTTATCGTACCCTAATTGTTGTCCCATGCTTAACTGGGCTGAAATTAGTCCAAAATTCTGCCATGACGTTCCTATATTAAGATTCATAGTACCTGAAGAAAGAGCGACAGGCGTGCTGAAGCCGGATATGCTTGTTCCTGTAGTAGTAATAGTATTATTTGCATATGGGGAGATTGACCATGACACGCCTAAATTTCTGGTAAAATTATTGCTGACGTCAACTATTTTTGCCTGAATACGAACGATTCTCTTTTTGACATCTATATTTTTTATAATTCTATTTATCTGTTTAATATTAGACGGTAAATCATATGCTAAAATTTCATTACCGTTAGGCAGCGCAATCACTTTTCCGCCTTTTGGCATCATAGGGGTTAAAAGAGATATTGCTTTAGATGCCGGTATATTTTTTAGTTTAATTTTATAAACTTTAAATTTATTCTTTAATGAAGAGCTGGTACCTATAAAAAGTACTTTATTTTTAACGCTGAAATTTAAATTTCCGGCTTCAAAAATTATTTTTAGCGCTTTATTAAGATAAATCTTGTTTATATGAAGGGTTATATCGCCTTTTACCGCATTGCTTAATGAATAGTTAATATGAAATTCATGAGTTAAACCGATAATAAGTGGTCGCAGCGGGATATCGTTTCCATTTATAGTTATTTTATTTTCAGGCAGCATTATGCCGTAAAAGTTAATATATTTTATTTTTTGGTTAATTGCTCTTTTGTCAAAATTATATCTGTTATAACTGCTGCTATTGTTATTACCGTGAAACGTATCTGCAAAAACAGCCGTGTTATTATGCAAATCTAAAAATGGAGCAAATAATATTATCAGTAATATAAAAGATAAAGCAAATAAAAAGTTTTTATAAATTTTCATAATTAATTTTGAAAACCTTCAAATTTGTTTAAAATCAAACGTATTATCTTACCTTTTTTTGATTCAATAATTACCGAGCCTTTTGTTATATCAAGTATTTTACCTACAGATAAAATTTTTGAGTTAATATAGTAAGGTTTACTGTTAATTATTGCAATATTAAAATTTTTTTCGGAACTTGCAATTATTGCCTGCAAATTAAGTTTATGAGGCGTTTTATACCGATATGCCGAAATTGCTTTTTGTTTAAACGGCGAAATAAAGGGATTTTTCAATTTATAATAATCTTTAGCATAAACGAAATTCACGCATATAAAAAGCATTATAAAAGAAGATAATCCTGCAATGCCTATAGATACCAGAATATTTAAAGAAATTGATTTTATTTTATTTATAGATTTCATTTTATTTATTGATATATCGTTTATTTTTTTGTCAAAGCGAAAGTTTCAGCTTTTAAATCTATTTTAAGATATGACGGTATTTTCTGGTCTGCCGAAATTTCCATGTTTTTTAATAAAATTATTCTTTTTAATGAATTTAACTTTTTTAAAAATAATAAAGCTTGATTATATCCGCTTACTATTGAAATAGAAATAGGCAATATTTTGTAATTTATTTTTTTTGATTTAATGATTTTATTAAATTTTATATCTTTAATTTCAAAATTAGTTTTCGGCATGCAATCCGATATTTGTTTAACTAAAGCTGCAATTTGAAAAGTGTATGGCAGCGAAGATTTATTTTGTTTTAGTATTAACGTTAATTTTTTAATATATTTTTTTGTGCTAAATAGTTCGAATCTTTCGGCGCTGATAGAAGAATAATTCTTCTGCATTTTTTTAATCTTTCCGTTAAGTTGCGCAATCCTTACAGTTTCTAACGAGTAATTTTTATTAAATTTTTGTAAAAAAAAATCATTATTTATTAAATATATAAATACTAAAAGCATTAAAAAT
>JAKAQK010000125.1 GCA_021822625.1 bacterium
AAGTTTTTTTAGCAGCATCATTGCCCCCGTATTTTTAAAGCTGCGTAACACTTTTGCACAATTTTTAATATTTATTTTTTATTTTTTTTATTACATTTTTTCATTATAGTATCATTTTATCATAAATTGTCAAATAGTAAACTATATGATTATATTTCCTCTATTTATCAGGTCTTGTTTTCCACCTGTTGTGAATCCAGAACCATTGTTCAGGATATTCCTTAACAATATCTTCTATCGTTCGGTGAAAAATATTCAAAATATTTATGACATCTTCTTTTCTATTGCCGGTATAGTCAATTTTTAGCGGTTTTCCAATAATTAATTTATGCCTGCTGTAATTTATTTTATTTCTCGTGGCCGCATTTCTGCCGTTATCGGCATAAGCGCTATTACTTAAATGCGCAGCGGCGCTATTCTCGGTTTGTCTAATAATAAATGCCGGCACGATAGTCGCTCTGGTTTTAGCAGCAATATTTGCGATGCCGGGCATTGTACATGCGGATTTTCCGAAAAAGTCAACAAAAACGCCTATCCTTTTAGACGCATTTTCATCGGGAAGAAATCCGACAATCTCCTTATTGTTAATTGCCGTCAATATTTCTTTAACGGCATTTTCTCTATTATAAATTACCTTGTTGCCTGAAGCAGTTCTTAATCTGTAAAGTATCTGCTCTATATATTCATTATCTAACGGTCTTGCAAGGACATTCCCTTTATAGCCCTTAAGACTGAATGTTTTTGCCAGCAGCTCCCAATCTCCGAAATGCGCTGTCAATAAAAGAATCGGCTCTTTACCGTATATATCTTTAATATTGCCAAAATCGGTTTCTACAAAATTATCTATATTTTCTTTATTATATTTATTTAACCTGAAAATCTCGATAAAAACCATACCGAGATTTTTATAAAAATTTACGGCTATTTTCTTTAATTCTTCATCGTTTTTATGTTCACCGCTATTTTTTCCTCTTGCCCCAAAAGCGAGTTCTAAATTATTTATAACGTTTTTTGCATGTTTTTTATCTAATCTGTAAAATGTCATGCCTAAAAATCTGCCGAAAGCTAATGCGCAATTTACAGGCAAAATATTTATAATTATATAAAGGCTTTTTACCAAAAAATATTCTGCTTTCCCTGTAATTAGATTTTTTTTCATCTATAGTTTTTTTATTGTTTAATGTTATTGTTTAATGTTATTGTTTAATGTTATTGTTTAATGGTTTAAATATCGCTGAATGTTTATAATTATTATTATCTATATAAAATATTATTATTAACCATCATTTATTACGGTTAATATCGGCAACCACTTATTTTTTATAGTTCTATTGTCGGCATCGCTATCTGGTTTTATTGAGTTATAGCTAATGAATTTTTAACTTTAGCAACTAATTCCGATTTTATATTTCCTATATAATCAAAATATTTATTTATAATAAAATCATAAAATTCGTCGTCGATTTTTAATTCAAAATCTAAATAATATAATCTGTCTATAAGAGCCGGAAACTTCAGCCTGAAATTTCTCAGCTTAACATAATCTTTTAAAGTAGTAATAATCGTTATATTCTCATGGCTGTCTGTTATTGATTTTAACTTTAATATATCTTCATATTTATACTTATGATGGTCGCCATACTCAAGCATATCTGATAGAGCAAATCCGCAGCTTTTTATATTTTTATAAAAATATTCTGGATTGCCTATACCGCAAATAACTGCCGCTTTTTTTACCGCTCTTTCATTGCCGTTAGGTACCTGTCCGCACGGGATTACTTCTCTTCCGCCTAATCCGCCTTTGATATTTGACGGCACGTAATAAGAATAGAATATCGGACATGATTTGTTATATTTTCTTATTTCTGCTTCTATCGACAAATCGCGCTCTGAAGTTTTAGAAATTATAATACAATTTGCATGCCTTACGGAAGATACCGGCTCCCTTAAAATACCTGCCGGAATGACGGACTGTCCGAATATATTTTTAGTTCCGTCTATGAGAATAATATTTAAATTTTTCTTAATATTTAATGCAGTGAAACCATCGTCGATAATGCTTATTCTTTTGTATTTTTCGTATTTATCGTGAACATCGCCGTATGCACAGTGAGACGAAAATTCGTCATCATCGTGATGGCTGTTATCAATATTGATATCGCCGCCGGCTGCGGCATGACTATGATCTCTAAGGGAAACGGCATCGGCTTCGTTTTCATTTTCATTTTCATTTTCGTAAGTTACCGTAGCGTCTCCGCTATTTGCGTCGTCGAAATTAAATGATTCTGCTGCGTAGATATCGCGCAAATTTACATAAGTAGTCTCCTGAAGACATAACATGGAGGCTTTAAATCTATTTTTTGACACTACCACGGGTATTTCTTGATTTAAAGATTTAAATTTCTCTATTAAAAGGAGGGTTTCGTCGGAGAGTAAGTGTTTATTATCATATTCCCATCCGGCAATATAGATTTTTTTTTTAAGTTAGCCCCATATCCGCGGCTAACTATGCAAGGTTTAAAACCTTTATTATATAAATAAGAGGCTAGCGAATAAACGAGCGGTGTTTTGCCTGACCCGCCCATATTGATATTGCCTATGCTTACAGTATAAATACCGGGGTCTTTTGACTTAAAAAGAATATTATTAGCATACATGAACCTTTTAATTTTTGTAAAAACGATAACAATATATGAAATTATAAATAACGGTAATTTTAGAATATTCTTTTTAAAGTTTAAAATTTCGTTGCCGGAAGCGGCGTTCTTTTCGTTTAAGGTATTCTCATTAGTGTTTTCAAGAAATTTTAATATCTTTCGTTCTAAATCTGACATGCAAATCTCCTCTAAAGTCATATATAATATTCTTAAATTAAATAAATCAAATCAATTTTTATTTAATTTTTTATGTTTAACTTATACAATTTAATTTCAATTTATTTAAATTTATTTAAATTTATTTAAATTTATTTAAATTTATTTTATTCAAATTTTCTGGCTTTGACGCCTCTTTTATTCTGTAAAGCCCTTCTTTTATTACATCAAAACTTGTAGCAAACGAAAGCCGTATAAAATTATCATTTCCGAATTCTATACCGGGAACGGCTGCGACTAAATATGAATCCAACAGATAGGAGCAAAACTTGGTAGATGAATCTATAATACCGCCGCTGTTTTTTAGTACTTCAGATACATCGGCAAAAATATAAAAAGCTCCGTCCGGTTTTATAGGATTTATGCTTTTAATTTCCGTTGCAAAAAAATTCAGCATATAATTGCGTCTTTTTTCAAATTCATCTTTCATTTTTACGGTAAAATCAAGATTTCCCCTTAAAGCTGCAAGCGCACCGTATTGAGCAAACGATGTAGGATTTGATGTGCTTTGCGATTGCAGATTGTTCATGGCCGAAATTATTTCCTTTTGCCCTGCGGCGTAGCCTATCCTAAAACCGGTCATTGAATATGTTTTAGAAACGGCGTTAACTGCAACAGTATTTTCTTTTAATGATTTATCGACCATTAATACATTAAAAAATTTCTTATCGTCAAATACGATTTTTTCGTATATATCGTCGGTAACAATGAGCAAATCTTTTTCAACCGCAAACATGGCGATGTCTATGAGGTCTTTATCGTTCATCATCACGCCTGTTGGATTTGAAGGACTGTTTATAATTACGGCTTTAGTCCTGGAACTATAATTTTCTTTGAGCATATCGAGATTAAACTTAAAATCATTTGAGGAAGTATCTACAAGAACCGGCACGCCTCCTGCAAGTTTTACTATTTCGGTATAAGAAACCCAGTAAGGCGAAGGTATAATGACTTCGTCGCCTTCATCGAGCAAAACCATAAATAAATTATACAGACTATGTTTTCCCCCGCATGATACTAAAATCTCGTTATTATTATAATTAACGCCGTAATCTGTCAAAAATTTATCGTGGACGGCATTTTTAAGTTCGTCTATGCCGGATACAGGCGTATATTTTGTTAAACCTTTGTCCAATGCATCTTTTACGGCGTCTTTTATATAAGATGGCGTATCGAAATCCGGTTCTCCGGCACCGAAACCAACGACGTCCTTACCTTCAGATTTAAGTTTTTTAGCTTTTGCCGTAATTGCAAGCGTTGCAGAAGGTTTAATCAGCGACGCCCTACATGAGAGTTTCATCTCTATCTCCTTTAGAATATAATTTTTGAAGTTCTTCGGATATTGAAAGAGGCACCATAGTAGAAACATCGCCTCCGAGGCGGGATATTTCCCTCACTATGGTCGAGCTTAAGAATGAATATTTTTCCGCAGTCATCATGAAAATGGTTTCTATATCCGAATTTAAGGTTCTATTTGTAGTCGCAAGCTGTAACTCATACTCAAAATCGGATACTGCTCTTAACCCTCTTATTATAACGCGCGCATTTATACTTTCTACGAATTTTACCAACAAACCGCTTAGTGCAACAACTTCAACCCTATCGTCTTCAATTTCGTCCATGTTTTTTATCGTGTCTTTAATAAGTTCAACCCTTTCTTTTTGACCAAAAAGATAACCTTTTTTCCTATTGCATGCGACAGCGATTATAACCTTATCAAATATGTTAAGGCTTCTTTTTAAAATATCTATATGGCCGAAAGTAACAGGATCAAACGAACCCGGATAAACGGCTACATTTTTAGCCATAGTTATCAGACCTGCTTGAAAATTATTATTATATATAAATCGCAATATGAAATATAAAAAGACATCTCACATTAATTAATATGCCTATAAATTTATCTATACTACAAGCTATATTTTTATCATAAACGGCAAAAAAAAGCAATAAAACATTAATATTAGACTGTTAGGCAGGTACGTAATTCATAACTTATAAATCGTTTTTAACCGTCTTATCATATTCATAAATATTTTCATAAAAAGACAGCGCGGACCTGCCGTATATTTTTTCTTTCGTCAACGCATAATCTTTATATCTGCCATATAGTATTTCTTTTTTATCGTGCTGGACAATTATCAGAGGGAAATAATCGCATGAGCAAAAAGAAACGCTGCTTGCAATAGCTTCTATAGTTTTTCCGCTAAGCCGTAACTCGTAGGGCGGATCGAGAAAAATAATGTCAGGCAAATATATTTCTAAAAAATTTTTATTAATTAAGTTGATAACATCGCCGCAAATTGTTTTAACTTTATTCTTGATTTTAAATTCGTTCGCCGTCTTAGCTATAAGTAATGCCATTTTTTTAAAACTCTCCGCAAAAATACATGAATCGGCTCCTCTTGATAATGCTTCAAATCCAATATTGCCTGTGCCTGCATACAAATCGCAAAAAATTTTATTATTTATTTCATCGCCTATAATGCTAAATAGAGCTCCTTTTATCATATCAGACGAAGGATTTACATTTTTAACATTAAACACATTTGGAATTTTTCTGCCTTTTAGCGTACCGCTTATTATTCTCACGATTTATTTGATTATTTATCTTTTTCTGTCTGTGACTTTGACTATTTGTTAATTTGTTAATTTTATTTCAGGCTAATATATAGCCGTTATTATCACTCTTATTGATTTTATCTGTCTACTAATTTTTTCAATTTGCTTTTATCGATTATTTCTATTTCTCTTTTATTTAATCTGATAATATCCCGATTGGAAAATTCTTTTAAGGCGCGTGAGACTACCTCTCTTGCAGTGCCGGCAATATCCGCTATCATTTTTTGACTTAGTTTCTGTCCTTCAAAAAGCAGCAGTATCTTGCCTATTCTTTCCTGTGTACGCTTTAAGGAAAGGTCTTCAATCCTGCTTGTCAGGAACCTGAGTTTATCCGTCAAGCTTTTTATTATATTGAATGATATTTCCGGATATTTAAATATTAAATTTTCCAGGTTTTCTTTTGAAAGCAGGAAAACTGAAGATTTATTAACGGCATCGGCAGAAGCGGGATTTGTATTTTCGCTGAACGCCGTGACATCATTAAAAGACTCTCCCGTATAACATAATTTTAGAATTTGCTCTTTTCCGTCTTTTGAAGATTTATAAATTTTTATCGTACCGCTTTTAACAAAGTAGATGCCCTTAGATCTTTCGCCTTCAATAAATAAATTTTCTTCCGCTTCATAATTAGATCG
>JAKAQK010000126.1 GCA_021822625.1 bacterium
CAACATTACTCAACATAGAAGAAGATTATAGATTAATTTGAAAATTAATTTTAGTTTAAAATGGGGTCAAATTTAAATGACGAAAGGGGTCAATTCTATTTTACGATATACAGCTGGTCTTAATTTGCCTTATAAAATTTCTTAAGGTAGTCTGGAAAGGCTTATTTACTGCGGTTTTAACTGGTGCCCCCGACCGGAATCGAACCGATGACCAAAGGTTTAGGAAACCTCTGCTCTATCCTACTGAGCTACGGGGGCATTAAAATCTATATGACATTATATTCTATTTATATTACAAATTTCAAGATAAAGTATAATAGGAGATAAAGGAATATAAATTTTCTTTGAAAAGTTGCCTGGTTAGACAATTGTTTTTGCAATATAAATGCTGAGATGTAATTAATTTTTTCTGAATTTATAATGTGTAAATCATAAAATAAAATTAATGCTCAAAAAGAAAATGCCGGTCAACTCCAAGTTAAAAGCATTAGATTCTATCGGCATAAAAATTACGTCTAACAAGACTTTTTTGGACTCATTATCTTCGGAAGCCAAAATTCCGGAAGCCTAAAAAACTTAAAAGAACCCGGCGAAAATATTACTGTCGTCTTAAACGACAAAGGCGCCGTGAAGACGTACGCCGTCAAAGATACGATAAAAAAACTCAGCTTTTTATGGAATAAAGACCGCAAGAGATGGAAGAAGGAAGTAAATCCGAAAGAACTTGAAAAGGTGGAATTTTTGTAGGTAAAATTTTCATAATTTTGCATAATTTTACCTATTTTTTACATTTTTGTCAAATGAGTGAATTACGAGGAAAGGCTTTATTTCAGTGTTTTTAAGTGGTGCCGAGAGGCGGAATCGAACCGTCGACACGAGGATTTTCAGTCCTCTGCTCTACCGACTGAGCTATCTCGGCATATCATTATTGTACTGTACACTGCAGTCATATTACATAAATTAATTCGGTAGTACGCAATACGTAATATACTTGCAATTAAATATAAAAATTTAGATAGACAAAATATATACCTATAACAGAAACGCAAACCTAAATCATAAATAATGGTCAGTTGAAAAATCATAACATAAATTATTTTATATTACAATATTTTTTTACATTTTTTTCCAGAATTTTTCCGATGCATTTTTGACATTATTTGTATATATTAATACTCATATATGTTAATTAAATACCAAAAAGTGTTTTAAATATAATTTTAAATATAGCATTATAAATTATAATTGTCATATTTTTAAAAATTAAATTAATAAATTTGGCTATAAGGAGCATATTTTGTGGATATTTTTACGGATATATTGATAATATTAATAATAAAATAGTTTTTTAAAAATTTTTTATAAATTTAATTTATTGACAAAAAAATACTTGATTTTAGATTTTAAATAAGATTATAATGAATGTTATATAACTGTTAAAATTGTCAACCAATATTTTATTTATTTTTAGACTGCAAAAAACAAAAAATTAAATTAATTGTAGCAAAACAATAAAAACAAAAAAAGATTTATTATAGCAAGACTACAATTACAATAAAGACAAAAGAATTTAAATTGGTTGTAGTAAAGCAATAAAAACAAAAAATTAAATTATTTTTTGCAATAGGCAATAGTATATAACAGAATAATATAATTAATTAACTATAATTTAATCATTATTTAATCATTCTATTTATATAAAAATAAAGCAGGTTTAATTTTGAAAAAAATTTTATATTACCCTGGATGCGTAGAGTCAAATAATATAAAAACTAAAAATAAAAATCTTTATAAAATCTTCGAAGTTCTGGATATAGAAGCAGAATTTCTTGAGGAATGGAATTGTTGCGGCGCAGCTCCGGGTTATTATGACCATAAATTTTTTAATAAAGTTGTTATGCCGCTTAGAAATCTTGGATTAGCGCAGAGCAAAGGTGCTAAGTATTTGTATACCGGTTGCCAGGTATGCAGTAAATCAATAAATAAAGCTCTTGATACCGTTAATAAAAATTCTATGTATAAAAATCAGATAGATTACAGTCTGAAGCCGTTTGAGGCTGTTCTGTCGGATACGGATATCGATACAACAGGGGCAAAGCACATTCTGGATTTGGTATTCGGCCAAAATGAAACAAATGTAGAAACAAATGATTTAGGCAAGATTGCAGTTGAAAATAAAACCGCAGAAAATTTTTTAAAAAAAGCAGTTAAAGATTTAAATGGTCATTCTATATTACTTTATACAGGTTGTTACGCTAATCAAGACAATATAAATCGATTAACAAAATTTTTAGAAAATCTGGGTGCGAAAGTGTCTTTATATTCAGAGTGCTGCGGCGGCGAGAAACAGCAAAATGTTACACCTTTGAGAAATAAAAGAATAGAGAGCGCAAACAGCCTGAATGAATTCTTTAAGCTAATAAATCAAAAAGCTGATGAAACCGATTCCGATTATATTTTAACGATATGTTCCATGTGTCAACAAAATTTAATTAATGCTGTAGATATGTCGGATTTGGAATCATTTGCTCCGATGGTTGGTTTTGATGAGCTTATCGGATACTTGGCCGGTTTAGAGATTGAGCTTGGCGAATATGCAAGTTATGCATTTAATTTACATTCAGAAAAGGCTATTTAAAATTTTATTTTTGGGGTTAATTTGTTAATTAATTAATAATATGGAGGGCAACATGGATTTTGATGAATTAAGCAAAGAAAGATTCTTGAGAGTGAAAGATAACAGGCTTATGAAAATAAAGCCTGACCATCGCCCGCAGGAATCTTCCAAAGAGCATGACACTGTTCGTTATTCCACATGTACGAATATGTGTGAAAGCGGATGTGGTCTCAAAATATTTTTAAAGAATGGCAGAATTGTCGATGTAATGGGCGATCCTGAACATCCTCAGAATAGAGGAGGTCTTTGCTCTAAAGGTGTTGGACAGATTCAGTGGTGGTATGACCCGCTAAGGGTAAACTATCCATACATGAGAAAGTCGTTAACAGATGATTTTAAACGCGTATCATGGGATGACGCTCTTGATTTTACGGCTGAACGGCTTATTAAACTCTATAATGAACAGGGACCTGAAGCTCTTGCTATTTTTAGAACAGGCAGGTCGTCTTTCGGCAACAAAGAAGGTGCTGCAAGATTTGGTAAAATATTCGGCACTCCCAATGTTTACGGTCAAGGTCCTATATGCTGCGAAAGTCCAGGCGTCTCAATGAATTACGTATTTGGCGCAAAAGGTCTTGGAAGACTTATGAATCCGTCGCAAGATTGGAAAAATTCAAAATGTATTCTGCTTGTCGGAACAAATATGGCTGCGCAAGAAACCATAACGATGACCCATCTTCTTGATGCGCGCGATAACGGCGCTTTCTTAATAGGCGTTGACCCTCGTTTCAACGCAACGCTTTCAAAATGCGATATAGGTATGAGAATCCGCTCAGGTTCAGATGCGATATTATTCCTTGCTATGGGAAATATAATAATCCAGGAAAAACTTTATAATAAAGAATTTGTCGATAAATGGGTAACAGGTTTTGAGGAATATGCTAAAGAATGCTCAAAATGGTCTCCTGAACGCGCTGAAAAACTTACTTATATTCCAAAAGAAACAATAATTGAAGCTGCAAGAAGATTCGGTATGGCAAGACCCGCTTCGGTTACCGGAAATTTAGGAACGGCTCAGATTTATAATTCAAACAATGTTAACAGATCTATTGCGGCTCTTCTTGCATTAACCGGTTCTATCGGTGTGAAAGGCGGCGGCTGGAATTGGCTTCATAACTGCCGTCCTCCGCTAAATTACGGGAATGACCTGCATGATATCCCATTGCCGAAAAGACCTCAAATTACAGACAAACTAATTTCATGGGGTGATAGTTCTGTCCCATGTATCATAAATGCAATGATGTATGAAAAACCGTATCCGGTTAAAGGTATTATCTGGAACGGAGACCATCTTCCCCAGTTTCCGAACTCGTGGAAAATGGAAGAAGCAATGAAAAGAAATATAATTAATGTGCATCTTTCTATATATCCAAATCATACTTATATGTTCAGTCATGTAGCATTTCCGATTGCTATGTCCGTTGAAACCGACAGCATTTGTCATCACGGCAACAACAGGCTCATACAATGGCATAACAAGATAATTCCTTATCAGCACGAGCATAGAGCGGATGTAGACGTATTTGACGGTATTGCGAAAAGATTAAAAAATGCCAGCGTCGGGCATTTTAACGAAGTTGAATACAATCCATGGGGCTATTATGAAGACGGTCCCGATAAAGGCAGAGTTAATGAAATACATATGACCGATTTCTTTAATGACCAGGAACCTTTCACGAGAGGCATAAAATATGATGTTCTTAATCCTGAGAAAAATCCTAAAGGCGGACTCATGTGGCCCGTATTTTCCAAAGAAGAAGCGGTATTCCAGGACGATGAAGCAGTTCTTCGCGGAAAATGGATAATGTATAAAGAAGGTGAAAATTATCCTGAATCAGACAAAAGATTTCCTACTCCTTCCGGTAAAATCGAACTTGCTTCGGAACCTCTGGAAAAAATAGGCTGGTACAAAGTTCCTACTCAGGTTGAAGGTTCAGAATCTCCTTTAGGAAATTTTGAAAGAGCGAAAAAATATCCGCTTATTTTGAACACTACCAGGATTGCTCAATCATTTCATGAAGGCGGTCATTGGTGGCCATGGAACGATGAGTTGGAACCGGACAGAAATATTGAAATAAATCCTGCCACAGCTGCCGTTATGGGTATTGAAGACGGAGATATGGTAATAGTTGAAAACGACAGAGGTTGGGTCGAAGGTCCGGCATGGGTTACCGAAATGGTTCCCGAAGACGGAATTTGGGCTAATTTTGGTTTTGACAGATATCAACCTTTCCATCCATATGAGTCAATTAATACCGTTATCGATGATATTATAAAGGATCCTGTTTACGGTCAGATTCAATTTAAAGCCATTCTATGCAGAGTATATAGAAAAGGCGATGAAGATCCTGAAGGAACTGCAAAAAAAGTAGTTGAATTTTTACAGAAAAAATTTCCGGAGGTCTGGGACCCGAAACATCAGGATAAAGACGTTATTATCGGTAAGTGGAAAAACCACTGGAAAGAATATCACGAATTGAGTATCGGATGGAAAAAATTAGTTAATTTTAAGGAACCGGTAGAGTGTACGCCTGTTTCATGCGATACGAGAAAATATTAATAAATATTAATCAAACTTTATTAAATTGATTGTTGAGCCGCAAGATGTGTTTGTTGACAATAAGAGCGTCATATAATGGCGTAAAAACTAATGGCATAGCCACATGTGTAAGAGATAAACGCGGCGCTCTTGTTGTCAAATTTTATACAACGATATACGGCGCATAAATACAAAAATAATTTTAATAATTATATTATAAAGGAGTCAAATATGTCATCTGAATATGGATTTGACAGATTTCATCTTGGAGAAGAAAGAGCGGCAAGAATAACTCTTAAATCTTCAAACCCTAAATATTCTATGAAGGTTAATATTGATAGATGTATAGGATGTATGTCATGCGAAGTGTCCTGCAAAAAAGAACATAATCTTCCGGTTGGACCGAGAAGAATGAGGGTTATACAGGTAGGACCATATTTCGTAAAGAAAGGTCAGCTTAAAACCGTATATTTACCTATGAATTGTTTTCATTGCGATGATGCAGCCTGCGTTAAAGCATGTCCTACAGGCTCAATGCAAAAAAGAACTGACGGTATAGTCTTTAACGACCCGACCACATGCATAGGATGCAAATCATGCATACACGCATGTCCTTTCGGTTCGCCCCAGTTTAACGATGCGACCGGAAAAGTTACAAAATGCGATTATTGCAGACACAGAATAGATGAAGGTTTACTGCCCGCATGCGTTACTCTCTGTTCTACGGATGCGCTTTGGTTCGGTAATATAAATAGAATTTCAACAATTGACAGGGAAAAAACCGCACGTAAAATGACGGAACACTTCTTCGGATTTGATTTGCCACAATCTACTCAAGGTACTTCTTCCGTCGAAGATAACGATAACAGTTCTAAGGTAGGATGATTT
>JAKAQK010000127.1 GCA_021822625.1 bacterium
TCTTAACGTTGATATAATTGAGATGGATCTTATGAAGCCTGAAACAATGTATCCTGCAGTGAAAGGGGTTGACGGAGTTTTTCATGTTGCAAGCCCCTTTAAGATAATTTCAAAAAAACCTGAAGAATAAGAATCTATAACGTTTTGAGCAATTATTTTTTTATAAATTAAATCTAAATTAATGATAAAAATATAGGATAATAAAATTATGAATTTATTTTCAAAAAACGCTAAACTTAAATCTTTCTTAGATAATCTTCACTCAGAGAATGAAAAGCAGTTAATATTTCAGGCGAGAAATCAATTTAACGGAACTGATGAAGAATTTAAACAACTATTAACTAAATATAATACATATAACGCAATTGAAAAGGGTAAAATACTTGAAGAAAATAGAATAAAAATTCAGAACGAAGAACTAGCTCTTTCCGTCTCTCCTGAAATGGGACAATTTCTATTTATGACAGCTATGATTTTAAAGCCGAAAATAATATTAGAACTTGGAAGTTCTATTGGCGTTTCCACTATCTACTTTGCCGAAGCGCTTAGACAAATTAATAATGACGGGTTTGTAATAGCTACCGAATTAAGTAAAGAAAAATGCGATAATATTCTGAAAAATGCTGAATTAGTCGGATTAAACCAATATGTCAAAATATTGTATGGAGACGTTTTTGAAACAATTAAAAATATTAATGAAAAAATAGATATTGTCTTTATAGATATATGGGCTTCAGGATATATGGAGATTTTCGAAGCAACAAGAGGTCTGTTGAAACCAGGTGCTGTCTTTATTGCAGACAATATGTACTCTGCAGGCAAAGAAACGGCATTATTCAAAGAATATTTAGATAAAGATGACACAGTATACAATATTACTTTGGATTTTGAATCAGGAGTAGAATATGGCATTATCTTAAAGAATAATTGAAATAATTAACTTTCAAGAATAATATCAACTTCACCAGGCTTCATTGATTTATCGCCAAACAATTTTGTTTGTGTTTTTGTATATATTTTTAATTCTCTGTTAATAGTTTTAATTTTGTGATTAGGGAAATGTTTTTTTAAAATGTTTAATGTAGTTTTTAATGTAAACTCTCTTCTGTCTGTTCTAACATAAACAGTACTGTTATCTTTCATTATCTTTGAGCAAAGTCCGAAAACGTTATCTATCAAGTCGCAATATTCTTGTTTATTAGAAAACCTTCTTTTATGTTTTTCTTTAAGCGATTGAGCGTTTTCTGCACCGCCTAAAAGCCAAAGTCTTAACCACTGGTCAGCATAATAGTCGGTAATTGAATAATAAGGCGGAGAGGTAAAAAGTAACGAAAATTTCTTTGCATTGCTTTCTGATGCGATAATCTTCAATTCGTTTATACTATCACCCAATACTACTCTGCTTTCTGCGATATTTGGTTTCCCTTTTTCATATCGCCAATTTATTTTTTTCATAATTAATTCATATGGATTAATTTCAGGCGGTTTTGTCATATTATTTTTTTTCCACCATTCAACAGCGTAATTTATACCCATTGATTTTGTCATCCGCATTTGATTCGATAAACCTTCACCAAGTTTTGCATGCAGATAAACTAAAATAATTGACATCAATGTTGCATCTACATTATTTTTTTTCCAATCAAGACATTTTCTTGCTGCCAATAAAAATTTCAATACTTCATCGCAATAACACATTCTAAAAAATTCAGGCATTTTATTTAAGCTATAATAATTTCGTTTACGATAAATTTCAAATAATCTACCTGCCACGTCTTTTTTGTTCGCAGGATGAATTTTTGCAATTCCGTAAAGCCAACCGACAGGATTAATTTCAATGCCTAAACCGTTTCTTTTTAATACGGCTCCAGCATAAATGCTTGAATATCTTCCTGCAAACGGATCAATAATATAATCGCCTTTTTTTGAATATTTTTTTACAATATCGAACGCAAATTTAAAAGGAAACATTGCATAATATGGGCCAAATCTTGCCCATCTTGCCTCTGCGGTTTTAAATCCTTTTATTAATTCTTCTGTTTTTATCATGCTTTTGATTTTTCCCTGATTTCTCTTGCAATATCTTCAAAAATTCTTTTACCCAAATTTAAAGGAATAGATGCTTCCGCATGTGCTGATATAAGCGGTGAAACTGAATTTGGATATCGACTTGAAACAAGTTGATCAATTAGATGCATTATATCGGCTAATCGCGAAAATTGTTCAGGATTTGCGGTTGTCAGGTCTTTTTGATATTCGTTGAAGCATCCTACTACAGCAACAATCTTTTGCCCTGATGAAGTTTTATAAAAAAATTTTCTTCCAAAATATGTGTCTTGGCCATATGTTTTAGTACTTTCTGAAAAAATTATGTTTTTCTTAATATAATTGTCTGTGAGAAGTAATGCCGATTGTTTTGGAAATTTATCTCTAATTCCGTCTATAGTCATATCTATTTCTAAAAAGTGATTAAAGAATGCCCCCGATTTTTCAATTCCGATTATCAACAAGTCCTGCCCGTTAATTTTCTTTTGTAAATCATTTAATCGTGTTAACTCAACTTCAATAACTTTTGCCAACCAAGATGAAGTGCTAAAAACCGCTAATGGACCGTCCATAATAAATGCAATTCTGCGAAGTGTTGGAAGCCACCCTTTCTTTTCAAACGCTCTCAAAATATGAATAAACCAAAGTTTTTCAAGCGTTGACATTATTTGTCCAAACATTTCTCCATTACTTCCGCTTGGATTCATTAACTCATGCAAACGAAGCGCATCGGTTGAAAATAAGGCTTCATTTGAATATGGGCATACATATTCACCATAGTCATAAATCATATCTTTTTCCTCAAATCCTTCAATCGGGCTTTTTGGCAAATTGTGCCCTGAAAATTTTTTTCTTTTTATGCTGAATAAATATTCGTATGTATCTAGCAATGTTTCACCATCGGCAAAAACTATATTGCTTCGTAATTCTTCAAATAATGCTCGTCTTAAAGAAGCTTTTGCGCTTTTTTCGTCATCAATTATAACGTTGCACCCCGGTAAAACACTTTCAATAGTTGATGCTTTTTCAGTATCACGAAATTTTTTAGGATTGATAAATTCACTTTGTTCCAGTTTCATTACAAGTTTTAAATCAATTAAAACGGAAGCGATTGTAATATAACCAAATTCGGCGCCGGGAAAACCGTTCGCCGCATTTGCCGTAATATTGCTCCCATCAATTGCTAAAGCCAAATCAGGTTGCAACTGACTTTGACATATATCTTCTTTTTTAATTATATTTTTAGTAATATCTTCTTCGTTATCAGGATTACGAACCTTTAATCTGTTCTGTAATGCTTTTACTTTACTACTGTCAAGTAATCGCCTTAATGGTTCGTAACTAGCAAATTCTCCTTCAAAACTCATAATAAATTTTGTACCTCAAATTTATCCACTTGCACTGGAATAACAAAAGGATTACTTAATGTTTTTACTCTTAAAAATCCTTTGTCTTGCGCTCGTCTAATTGAAGGTTCAAAGTCGGCAAAATCATAATATTTACAAAGTTCTTTTGTTTCGTCCGTGTTATTTAAGTGAGAAATAAACCAATTAGAAGTATTACGTAAAATATTTCGCTGTATACTGCTAACTTCTTGTGTAGCATAAACCATCCCGATATGATATTTAGCTCCTTCTTTTGCTGTCCTAACCCAAATATCAGAGAGATCTAAATCATTTCCAGCAGGCAAAATATTGTGCGCTTCTTCAATATAAACTAAAATCTCAGGAATATTTGTTAATCCTTGAATAAAACACTTTTGATTTTCTCTGAAAATTTTTGTCATTATTCTTTTTGCGGATGATTTATTTAATTCGGGTTCCCCTGATGATTGGTCAATGATAATAAGTTTACCGTCTTTAAGATGTTTATAAATATCTTCTGCATAATCTGCGCTTGTCTCAGAACTATGTTGCTCCGCGGCTTTTCCTATTTTTCTTGTTCCGTTTGGATATTGAAATACGCCTATAATTTTTTTAAAATCTTCATCTGCCCAACTATTACCCGACCCATTCGGTCTGCTTATATAATAGTTTTCAAATTCTTTATAACCGCTATCTTTATCTCTAATAAATTTATCTAAGCTTTCAAATGCACTTGCAAGCTGTTGCCAATTTTGGTTAACATCTAAAAAATTTTTTGCTGCCGATTGATAATCTGGAGCATTGTTACTTTTACTATTTTGCATTGCAGTAATTAATTCATCACTGAATAATTTTTCTGTTCCTGGTTTTAAATTTTTTGGAACTTGAAAACCTGCCCTTGCTAAAACTGATCGATATGCTAATACTCGCCTCTTATACCTTGTCATTGCACTAAAATCCGAAGAATCGGGCATCTCAAAATCCACTTGCAAAAAGTTTTTTATATGAATTGAGTTATCATCAGATAGAATACTGTCGATAATTCCTTTTCCTATTTGCAAGTTTGCGTCTAAATAAAAATTAAGCAACATTAAAATTCTATCTGGATCGTTTGGATGCCTTGTGATTCCATAAGTAATAACTTCATTTACTTTATTTGCTTCAGGTATTAGATTCCAAATATTTTTCAAAGCGTTTGGATTGTTATTTCCGTCTTTGTCTTGTGAATTTTCATTTGCATATTCTCCATTAGGGTCAAAAATAATTTGCCCTATTCTTATTGGATTGTCTTCTTTTTTTTTCGGCGAACGCAATTCAAAAACCGCTTTAGCAATAATTTTCGTTGTGTTTGATTTACCTGTTCTTGTCATTCCAAATAAAGCAGATTTTTGGCTCAATAGATCTGCGGGATAAATATGAACAGGAACATCGTCTATTTGCTGATATTTTCTGTTTGTTGAAGCATAGCGAACAAAACCAAGTTTTACTTTTTCTGTGTTGCCGTATTTTTCAATGTGACCCTGGATATTTGATGGATCGCAATAATTAACAATTTCTTCAAGAGCTGATGCATTTGGTTTAAAAACTTTTAACCCTCTATTGGGATAATAGTTTGAAATATCGCTACCGAATTTTAATACAAGCGGTGCTTCGCTATTACTTACATTTTCTTCAAGAAAAAATGTTCCGATAATTCTACACTCCACACCTGCATATCCAAGCAATACTCTGGTTTTAGCATCCATCGCTCCATCGCTGTCCCAGTGCTTTTCCGGTTCTCCGCTAACCCGCTGCGCTGTTTCAACCCTTATCCTTTCCGCTTCTTTATCTTGAGGTAACGGCGCTCCGTCTATTACACGTAAAAGAATAAAAGAAGCGTCTTCGGATCTAAAATCAATATTTTTAAAATTTTCATTATTTTCTTCAGGAAATATTCTTGACGCAATTAAAAAACTTAAACTTGGTATTCCGCCTACCTTTTTACGTTCGCTATCGTGAACTATAACTCGAGCAGTTTCATAATTTATTGAATATAAATCGCCAATTTGTTCACTTGTTTGAATAAGTTTTTTAAACCATTGTTGAGCATCATATTTTTTGTCGTTAATTATTCTTTTGTTAATTATCTCTTCTAAACTCATAATTATTCCTCTTTTTCCATTTAATAATATTTTATATTATCCTTTTCCATTAATTCTGTCAACGAATTTTTATATTTTTATATTTTCGCAATGCCTAATATCTTTATATTAATAATCCATGCTTTTTACAACTTTTTTAAAATCTTACTTACCTAAAGATGAAAAGTC
Source organism: bacterium (assembly GCA_021822625.1). Taxonomy (GTDB): domain Bacteria; phylum SZUA-79; class SZUA-79; order Acidulodesulfobacterales; family Acidulodesulfobacteraceae; genus Acididesulfobacter. The sequence continues at coordinate 5,720 of JAKAQK010000127.1, forward strand.
AAATTTCATAATTTAATTATAGACAGTGATGTTTTCATTTGAATTATTTCAACTGCTTCATCCATAAAAAAACATTTTTTAATTACTTAATTTTATTCCAGTCAATTAGGATGCTTATGCAGTTTTATGCTATTGTTTTTGATAAAATAATTAAATATAATATATTAAACAGCATAAATAATATTTAAGGAGAAAATAATTGGAAACAGACGCTATATTTATCAGGACGCCGGAAATAGACTGGATACCCGCAAGCTCTATTTACGGCGAAAGCGTATTGCATGAAGGCAAAGAAATAGTATTCGTTAAGCAGCTAACTAACAG
>JAKAQK010000128.1 GCA_021822625.1 bacterium
ATTTTAAATTTTTTCCAAATTTGTTAATATTTTTTATTATATTCAGAAATGTTTCTTTTGAATTCTTACCTTTATATTTTATATATGTTTTATAATCTAATCCAAAATTATTTTGATAATCAAAATTAAAGTTTAATTTTTGGTTATCAATTAAAAGTTTAATTGACATAAATGCCATAATTCTTTGATCATACATTGATTCATTGATTCCAATGCCTCTTAATATATCGGCATACGCCCAATAAAAATCACCTATTTTTTTTTTCTTTTTTATCAATAAATATTGTATTTGTGTTTATGTTTATCATCTAAAACCTAAATTACTTTTAAATTATAATGGATTATTTAAAGTTTTATCCGCAGTTTTACTTATAATTTTATTTTTTTTATTCGGAGCATTTTAATAAACCGTGCTAAAAGGTCAAAATAAATAATTAATTAAATTCTTTTCATTTGAGCAATTATTTGATTGGCAAGGCTTCTTTTATCTATTAAATAATTATCCCACTTGTTCGATTCTTTTTTCTTTCGTCCGGCGACAAATCCGAGAGATTTTCCGTTATCGAGTTTATTGGATAATTTAATAAAATCCGGAGCAGGAACAAACCAGATATAATCCCATAAGTCGCCTTCTTCAGTATCGAAAAAGCAAAAAATAACCGCCATGGAATAATTATCCGAAATAGAAGAAGTTTTAACGTTAGCCGTAAAAATCTTATCTGGATTATCACCGAAACGGCTTTTAATTTGAATATACATCGTCTTTAAACTGCCTTTTTCTTTGACTATTAAATCTATACCTTCATCGTCGGAAATAGGTTTATAGCATGACAATGTAGTATCTCCGTAAAGCATTATAAGTTCCGCAATTCTGGCTTCGGCTATATCGCCTTTTTGTTTTGTCGAAACGTCTTTTGAAATTTTATAGATATTTTCGGACTTCTTTGTTTCTTTAACGCTTAAATCTTTAAAATTTTCGTTTAAACCGAAAACAGAAGGATCAACTTTAACAAAACGTGATTTTTCTTTCTTAGAATTTACATCGACAACAAGCTGGGCATTCATTGTGGCTTCGGGTGTTTTACCGGCGGTTTTAAGCCAACCCTTTTTAAGAGCTATTTTTGTAATTTCTTTGCTATGCAAAGGCTTGCCAGTTTCTTTCAATATTTGAAACGCAATGTCTTTAAATGAACTCATAATTTTAAAATTTATAAAATTCAAAAATCCTTAAAAAATATAAAATAAACAATGTTTAAATAACTAACTATTTAATTTTATTATGTTATTAGCAATATATAATCAAACTGGCTTATTAGATAAAAACCCCTAAATTAATCATACATTAAAAATAAATATATTTAAATCTTTTCATTTAATACAATTAATGATATATTTTATATTAATAATATATCATTAATTGTATTAAGTCAATCACATTATATCATTAATTGTTATATTAATAACAATTAATGATATAATGTGATATGTTAAATCTATAAATGCTATATATAATGATGCATGGAAATTTAAATGGATAAAATATTTAAAGAAATAGGTTTCTTAATCAAAAAAAGACGCGAAGAATTAGGATTTACTCAAATAAAATTAGCAGAATTAATAGGCGTAACGCCCTTAACCATTCAAAGGTATGAATATGGCAACAATAGAATTAAAATTGATTATTTAAAAAAAATTGCAGAAATTTTTAAAAATGATATTTCTTATTTTTTCGCTAAATCTGAATTTATTGTAAACAAAATTGAAGATAAAACCACTTTTTCTATTACTCCTGTCATATCATCTTGCGATGAAATTTCTATTGATATGTCTAAATATCAAAGTGTCCCTATTTATTCTTTCGCAGGAACCGGCAAATTTATCGGACTAACTGAAACGAAACCAATAGATACTTTATTTGTCCCTAAAGAATTTAGTTCCTTATCCATAGGTGCATTTAAAGTAACTGACAACAGCATGGAGCCTATAATAAAAGACGGTTCTTACATAGGAGTGGACATAAATGATAAGGAACCCATACCTGGTTATATATACTGTGCTTATTTATCGAACTATGGAGGAGCGTTAATAAGATATGTTATAATTGGGAATCCCGAAGGGATAACTCTAAAACCTAAAAACCAAACATTTGACAACATTACAGTTTCAAGGAAGGAACTGGAAGACAAACATAGCTACATAATAGGCAAGGTTAAATGGGTTTGGCAGGATATATAAAAATAATTTATAAACATAATTAGGAGGTATGATGTTGTCTAAAAAGGCTGGAGAAGACAAAATTAAAAAAGAGGTAAAAAAAGACGATTCTAAATGCGAACAATTAGAATATCTCATAAACGAGTATAGTCACAAAGACGGCTATCGCGAGGCTATTGCTGAAGAAATTAAAGAGTTTAAAGAGGTAGTAATAGATATAGCCGAAGCGATCACAAATGCCGCCACGACTATGGTTGACGGAAAAAGACATCCCCATCATTATAGAAAATCAAAAAATACACTCGAATGTGCCAAAAAGATACTATTAGGAAAGCAAAGTAATATTTCCGCAACTAAAAACTTCGATAATTTGCATGAAATTATAATTAAATCGCTTGAAGGATTAAAATACATTGGTCCATTATATTATTACGACACAGCGTTCTTAATAGGGGCACACCTCGATAAATTACCTGAAAAAATTTACTTGCATGCAGGTACAAAAAAAGGCGCTAAGAATATGGAAATCAATATTAGGAATAAAAAATATATAGAAATGGAAGATATATTATGCCATGAGATATTCAAGAAATATTGCTTAAAACCCTATGAAATTGAAGATTTTTTATGCATTTACAAAGAAGAGTTGTCCACTATTTTTAAAAAATAGAAACCTTAAACACAAGGACTTAGCTGCTCACACCTATACCGGCGATGCAATGCCTATATTACATTTGCACGCGGGATATTGAAAATCTGTTATTAAAATTATCCTGTCCCATAAAAGCAACGCCCAATAGTGAAAATTGTGGTCAAGAGAATCCGTAAATCTATAATCGAAAACTCCGGGATACCGCCCTCTAGTCGGCTCGTCAATAATATAAAAAAAATCAGGAGACGGTTTTTCTCCCGGCGAAACGATTCGGATGTGCTTTTTTATTCCTTCAGTGAGAAATTCTTTAAAGTGGTAAAATACAACCCGCGGATAATCTTCCAAGTTAATATGGCTAAGACGCGCGCCGTCAAACCGTTTTAATACTTTATCCTTCGGCAAATATAATCCTGACGGACGAAGCTCAAATTCCCTAAAATTTTGCGGATTAAACCTTTCTTTTCGTTTTGTTTAAATTTAAAAAGCGCTTCCGAGTAAAATGCATTACCGGAATATGAAAGAAGACCACGCGGCATTAACGTAGCAGTAAAATAATTTTCGTCGAACTAGTGCTGGTTGCGTATAGCGGTCGTTTCGGACACTCATATCGGTCTTTTAAAATATATCATTAAGTTTATTTCTTTTCAATAGGTTTTTATATAATAAATTTATTCAATAACTTCTATTTTGATTATATCCTAAATATTTTCAAATTCAAGCAAGGCTATAATAATTAAATTTTTAAATTTCTTAACATTGCTTTCATTCCCACAAGAATACAGGAATAATAAAATATTCTGCCGTTTCCCTATTTTTCTTTAAACGATGAATACCTTTATTATATATTGTTATTAGCTCATATATTTTTAAACTTATTAAATAATTGAGTATTATCTTTAGTTTTAAGTCAATGAAAATATCTTAAATATTTAAAACCAAACCCTTTTAAAAAATTAAAGATTTAAGTCGTCGTCGTATACGTTAGTCAAAATTAATCAACAGCCTGTTTTTGGGCTATTGATTAATTTAGTATGTTCGAAATTTAATCGTCAACGGATGAGCCAATAACAGAACCTAATGCAGTAGTAAGCGTGGTTGTTAATACTCCAATCAATAGAATAAGGAACGGCGAATCATAAAGTTTTTGATGGAACCAAATAGTACCAAACGCTACTAGTAATGTTAGGAAAAATAAGAAAATAAAACATATAAGTATTACTAATTTTATTAATTCTAATCGTTGACTTTTCCTATATTCTTTTGGGTCATTCTCCCATTCTTTATGCGTATTTTTTAATAATTTGTTAGTGCTTTGAATATCAGAGCTATTAAGTTTTGTTTTTATGCTCCCTGTTTGACAAATGCCATTGTTTTGGTCAGACGCACCAGCTTTCCGTTCTTTTGCCGATATATCTGTAAAATCCTGATTCCCTGCTTGATTATAATTTTTATTCTCCATAATCCAATTTTTTAAAAGTTTCATATATTAAGTCTCTTGTAATTAAATCGTAATCTTTTGTTTTTAGCCAAGCATCATGTTTATGAGTCATGTCGGATAATACAAAATCTCCTTTATCTCCGTAGAACGCAATCACTTTGTCAAGGATTTCATAAAAATCCTTATCGTCAAAGGATACAATATAAATGTTGCCTTGTTCATCTTTATGAAGTTTGGAAATGGGCTTGTATCTGTATTTTTCAAAATAATGATAAATATCCGGTTCAACAGGTCCATACCCCCATTTATAAAAATTATCAATCGGGCATAACAAATCTTTTTCACATTTTTTATAATAGAAACCAACTGTATAATATAATAACTTTTGTAGTTTTAAAGGACGAACCTCTTTTCCAAGATTACCCATTTTATATAATATTGAATTAGCAACAACTATTGCGTTATACATAAAAACCTCTTTAATAAAAAGCATTAACCAATTTATAACAAAAATAAATACTTGGAATAGGAGATATATTTTAAATGTTCTCGCTTCCTGTTCAATACCTATTTTCTTTTATTATAACATTATTCTATTAATTTAATTCGGTTAAAAATTTGTAATCTTAAATCTTATCCTTACAATTTAGCGCATGTTATTTATTTATAATTATATTAATCTATACAATAAAAATCAAGGCAGTGTTTTAACTTAATCCTGTAATAGAAATTTATCTTTTTATATCCTGAATTTACTTAAAATAGAAAATATTTCAATATTTTCTATCGCAGGATTAAAATTATATAATTTTATTTTAAAATTTCTTAAGACTGCCTTCATTTCCTCAATAATGCAGGAATAATAAACTATCCTGCCGTTTTTCGATTTTTCTTTGCTGTTAATCTTAATTAATTGCTCAAAAGCCTGGGTTATAAGCCGTTCCGTCTCTGCCATTTTTGTTTTCAAATTAATATCCGTATCGCCTATGAAAAAACTGTCTATCCCTGTTTTGACGATACTGTTTATTATTGAGGTTATTTCAAAAAAATCAAATTCTATCGGCGGATATTGTCCAGCATATTCAATATAGTTTTTAATTTCGTTTGCTGATTTGTGAATGTTTTCTAAGGAAGTTATAAAAATTGCTGTTTTGAAAATATTTTCGGGCGAGTAATTGAGAATTTCAGATTTAATATCTAATTGAATATTGTCAATTTTATACCGGTTATTTTCTTTTTTATAATTTGCGGCGGTATTTTCAAGCGTAGAAAGGAGGTTTAAGACATATCCAAGATGTTCCTCTATAAGAGCGGTAAATACTGATAATTTTTTAGAGCGAAATTTATTTATATATCCGCCTGACAACAAGCCTATATTTATAAATTCTGCATATATAATTTAATTGATAATTATTTTAGCTTTAAAAAATTATAATATTATTATTTACAATGCGTCGCCAATAAAGATTTATTATATGCATTACCGCCCTTTTCTAACATAACTCCCGCATATTGGATATTCCTTGAGTTTATTGCTTCCAATTTTGGCAATAAGTTCTTTGCATTAACTATAATCGATTGGTATGTATCAATATCTTGGTCAGCCTGTTGCGGCGATATAAATTTATAAAAAGATGTTGATTTTGGCAGCGGATATTTTTCGGATTTTTCTAAATCCTTCAATTTTAGAACTATAAGTCTAGCTTTGTTTATATATCCTTCCCCATTTATAAATCT
>JAKAQK010000129.1 GCA_021822625.1 bacterium
TTTATGATATTTTTAATTATATCATATTTTTTATCTTTAATTTTTGAAAATTTCGCCTAATCTATTCTGACAATCAAAATATTTAACCGTTTTCTCTTTTTCTTCCGCTTCTTTTCGAACATTTGAAATATTGCTGTCTATTGAAATATATTTATTTATGCCGGCTAAATAAAACTCTGCAATTTTATTATGGAACTCATTTTGCTTATCGTTATGCGACGCGGTTCTGTCATATTTAACATATCTTTCTTGTTGAAGTATCCACGAGTTATAATTGTCTCTCATGTTGCAATCTAAAATTGTCATCAATTTTTCTTTTGCATCGGCATTTTGTATTTCTAGTAATAATTCAATTCTTTTGTCCATATTTCTTTCCATCCAGTCGGCGGTAGAAATAAATGTTTTTTCTTCTCCTCCCGCATAAAAATATAATATTCTTGGGTGTTCAAGAAATCTTCCAACCATGCTTTTTACTATTATATTTTCGCTGATATCTTTTATACCTGGCACTAAACAGCAAATGCCGCGTATAACCATAATTATTTTTACGCCCGCCTTTGATGCCTCGTATAATTTCAATATAATTTTTTTATCTGTAAGAGCATTAATCTTAACGGCTATTTTTGCAGTTAACCCTTTTTGCGCATTAATAATTTCTTCGTCTATTAATTCAATTAATCTGTTTCTTATCATCCCTGGAGAAACGGTAATTCTTTTATAATTTCCAAATTCAGAATATCCCATTAAGCTATTGAATAAGTTAGTGATATCTGAACCTATTTGTTCGTCTGCCGTTAAATAATCTACATCCGTGTAAATATTAGCGGTTATTTCATTGTAGTTACCTGTGGAAATATGACAGTATCTGACGATTTTTTTATTTTCTCTTCTAACTATTAATAAATTTTTGGTATGCAGTTTTAATTCAAGAAACCCGTATGTTACTATACAGCCGGCATCCTCCAGAACCTTTGACCATTCAATATTCTTTTCCTCGTCAAATCTGGCTTTAAGTTCAATTATAATACTTACCTGTTTCCCTTTTTTTGCCGCGTTTATGAGACTTTTTATAATGGAGGAATCTTTATTAGTCCGATAAAGCGTCATTTTAATGGCAATTACATTAATGTCATTCGATGCAATTTCCACTAATTTTGAAATAATATTGAAACTATTGTAAGGTCTATATAAAATAATATCCTTATTTTTAATTCTTTTAAAAATAGAAGAATTAAGATGAATATCCGAAGGAAAATATTGTTTAAAAGGTTTATATAAAAGCTGCTTTCTGTTTATATTTAATTCGCTCAAACAGCTTAAATCGATAGTATATTTTATATTCAATACGTCCGTGCTGCTAAAATTTAATTTTGATTTAAGAAATGACATGGCATTTAAATCTAAAACGGAATTGGTTTCAACCCTTACTACATCCCCTTTTTTCCTTTTAGATAGTTCAAATTCTATAGTTTCTAACAAGTCTTCGGCATCTTCGGCTATATCAAAATCAGCATTCCTGGTAATTCTTATAATATTAGTATGTTGAATTGTATAACTGCTGAATATCCTGTTTATGAATTTAAGTATAATATTTTCGGCAAATATTATGTATAATGTATTATTATAATTAATTTTGTACATTCTCTTTAAATTTTCCAATACAATTATTGCGTAATATTTATTTCCTCCTTTATGCAGTTCTGCGAATATACTGACTAATTTATTATATACAAACGGGAATGGTTTCGCCGGCCCTATAATTACCGGCGAGATTGCCGGCATTATTTCCTGCAGCCATATTTCTTCCGCTAAATCAATTATATCCGGAGCAATTTCATCAGGCGTCAAAATAAAAACAATTTTTTTAGATTTAAAAGTTTTTACTAATTTCAAAAATATATTCTGCTGTTTGTCTATAAGCTGCTGCGCTAATCTGTTAATAAGCTGCAGCAATTCCTGCGGGGCAGGCTCGTTAACAAGACTTTTTGAAATATACCCTGCATCTATAACCTCCTTGACGCCTGCAACCCTGATCATATAAAATTCGTCAAGATTTGATGAAAAAATGGATAAAAATTTTAATCTTTCTAATGACGGAACATTTTGGCTATCGGCTTTAGACAACACTCTTTCGTTAAAATATAGCCAGCTGATTTCCCGATTTATAAAAGGATAGTTATTAATATTTAAAAATTCTGGTGATTTTTTTTGCAAATTTAAATTTATTTTCGGCATAAAATTTTATTTTTCAGAATCATTGCTTATTGTAAGGACTAAAATAGCATCTTTAATATATTTTATTTTATTATAACGATAGCAGAATTTATTGATTAGTATCAGGTATTATTATTACAAAAGATATAAAAAAATATAAAGAAATAACATGAATAATTATGGATAGTATACAATCTATTGAATTAAAATCAAATATAGACTCGCGATTTTTGTTCAAGGATTATAATTATTAATTGGTAATTATTAATTTTTATTGAAAATCAATATCTGTCTCAAATTCAATATTTACACCGAAAGTCAGCTTAAACAAATTGCTTTTCTGATAAAACGAAAGATATTCTAAATAAGGATATTTTTTAGCCAGCGATTTTATTATAATACAATTTGCATCGATTATTACACTAAAATCGTCTATAAACTGACCATGGCTTGCGTCCATAGAATCGGCTATCCTTAAAATACTTGCAAGCTTATATATTATTAATTTTTTTTCAATTGAAAAGTTAGAAAGCAGATTATTCGTATTATCTGCGTTGACTATGCCTATAACTCTTGAATCCCAATAATAATCGCCGAAATTATAGCTGAAATTATTTTTATAATTTTGATGATTATTATTCTTATTAATATTTCTGCTACCGAACATATTAATGTTATTAACGTGTTGACTGTGATTCTGAATATTATTATTGTTAGACTGATTATCTAAAGCAAGGTTTTTATAATCATTTTGATTTTTATTTTTAGCGCCCATTAATTTGTCGGTTGAATAATTATCGTCGTCATGCTCTCCATTCTGATAGATTTCTTGCTTTTCTCTATGCATCAGAGCTATCAAAGCCGTCATATCTATAAACTCTTTTGATATGCCAGGAAAATCAATCGTTTTAATAATATTAAAAGAATGCTGCTCATGATTTTTTGCTTCGATTATATAACCTATATCGTGCAGAATGGCAGCCGCCTCTAAAAGTTTTCTTTCTTTTTGTTTTAAAGAATGGATTGTTTTGAGATTATCGAATAGTTTTAGAGCAAATTTCGTTACTGTTTTTGAATGATTTTTATCATACGAATATTTTTCACCGATATGATACAGCGTATTTTTAAATCTATTTTGCAAATCGGGATCTTTTATCGTTTTAGAATAAAATAAAGACATAGAATAAGGAAACGTATTCCTTGTAAACAAAAATTTCTTTACTTTTGCAAAATCCATTATTTTCAAATAAGTTATCAATGTGGGTATTAAGATTTCAACCTGCTGTTCTCTTAATTTAAACTTTTCGGTTATTTCATAAAAATTAAGCTCTTTTATCTGACTATATGCAGATTCTAAATCTTTTCTGTCTATCGCATCTTTTTTAGGTTTAAGCATATCGGTAAGGACGGCTATGGAGCTGCCTGAGCTTATCATATGCCGGATGCTTATTTTTTTTATGCTGATATTTTTTAGCGTCAGCACCATTTTGTTAATATCCTGCTCATAAGCCTTATGCTGTTTTTGATAGGGGATATCCTTGAAAATTTGCGTAAGCCTAAGATTGCCGTATGGGAAGGCTTCTGAAAGCATAAGCTTATCTTTTTTCAGAATATTTATAAATATATTACCGCTTGAAATATTAGTAAATAAAATTCCGTCTTCTTCATAAGCAGATATTTTAGGTATAGCCTCTTTAACCCCTAGATATTTAAGATAGAGCTCGTCCGACGGTTCAAGGATTGCCAATTCTATGCCGGTATTATTTTTGATATAATCAATAAAAAAATATTTATTCAGCGCTTCCCTGACGCCGCTTGTACAAAGAGCTTTATAGCTTTTCCATAAATCGTATTCATCAAGTTTTTTGGCGAATCCTTCCAGAATTTTAACGGATTTATATATATTATCTAAAGAAATATAACCGTGAGAAAATGTATCTTTACCCAAAGGAAGCGATTTTACAAGATATTCTATTGTTCTTTCCTTTTTGCCGGAATATTCACTTATGTGCATCCTAAATGCACTTGTGCTTATATTTATAATTGCAAAATTTTTAATTTTTATTTTATTAACACCTCCTTTTTAGTTATAAATTCCAAAAAATTTTTTTTATCCATTGCATTTTGAATTTCTAAAGAAATATCGGCATTTTTTGAATTTGATTTCAATATAATTTTAATTGAATCGTCGTCAATTTTCACGTCAATATCTTTAACAGCCGATTTATGAGAATTATCAAGCGAATCTGCTATTCTGAGAATCGCAGAGAGTTTTTGAACAAGTTCCTGATTTTTACTTGAAAGTTCCATATAACATTTCTGGCTTTTTTTCGGAAAACTCTTTCTATGATAACGTGCGATATTAGCTATTATTTTAATTTCATTAGAACTATATCCTATAAAATCAGAATTTTTTATTAAATAATATGAATGTTTATGGTGGTCGTAATAAGAAATATAACTGCCTACATCATGAAGAAGCGAAGCCGCCTCCAAAAGTTTATAATTTTCCTCGTTTAATTTTAAAATATCTTTTAATTTCATAAAAAGTATTCTGGCAAGTTTTTCTGTCTGACGAGTATGTTCTTCTTCGAAGAAAAATTTAGAACCTATTTCTAAAATGCGTGAAAGCCTTACATCAGCATTTTCCTGAAAATGCATTCTTATACCGTGTTTATTTAACATATCGATAGTTAAACCGTTTTTAAGTCCGCCTTTAATAGTAAAAAAGCCGGCGCAATTTGTTTTATCTAACAACATTTCCGCGATTAAGGCTGCAGGCTGTATTATATCAGTTCTCTGAGCATCTATTCCTTTAATGTTATTTCTTTCTTCAAATGTTTTATCTTTAAGCTCATTTAAAAAAAATTCAATAAATTTTTTATCGACAAAATTTACGTTTTCGTCTCTTAAATGCTCTCTCTTATTATATATAGACGCAATATTAGTTATGGTTCCGCCGGTAAAGATTAAAGTATCTATATCGTCTTTATTTATTTTTTTATAAACACCGGCATCTTTGAGCGTTTTTTCAATATGTTTCATTAATTTTTCAATTTCATTATTTTTCGGAGGATTATTTTTTAAAAAATCATTTTTTAACCTTAACATACCCAAGGGAATACTGTATAAATCGGTTATTTCACCTTTTTTAGATATAATAAGTTCCAAAGTACCGCCGCCTATATCCACCGTAAGGGCGTTTAATTTGCTCATCTGAAAATTAGCGGAAGCATAAAGGTCAACAAGTCTAGCTTCCTCATTTCCGTCAATAACTTCTATGTCGATGTCAAATTTTTCTTTTGCCGTAGTTATAACATCTTTGCTGTTTGAAGCATCCCTGAAAGGAGCCGTTGCTACAGCTCTTATATAAGGTTTTTCTTTCTTGTCGGTCTTTTTATCTATTAAAATTTTCATTTTTTCCAAAACGGTCATAATTGATTGAATCGTAGATTCTGAAATAATTCCTGTTTTAAAGACATCTTCGCCTATTCTTATAGTTTCTTTATAATCTTCTATAATATCGTACGATTTTCCTTTAATCTCTGAAATCTGCAGACTAAGTGAATTGCTTCCGATGTCAATTACCGCTAAATTTTTCATGAGAATCCTCTTTAATTTTTAATTATGATTTATTTTTCATGATTTGACATTATTATCATCGCCAATTTGCTGCAAAACATCAATTTTTCAATAAATTATATATATTTAAACATATTTAATATTACAACAGTGTTACAATTTTATTACATTTTTGTTACATTGCAGGGTATATAGCGGCAAAAT
>JAKAQK010000130.1 GCA_021822625.1 bacterium
ATTTAATTTTAACCCAACGGGTGTCATTCCTGCATAAGCAGGAAACGAAATACAGCGAAACCCATTTAGCCTTTATTACATGCTGAAGCAATTTGAATAGTTCTTATCAGTGATTTAATATGCCGTTACAATAATTATTATTATATTATTGCAGTTATTATTAATTGCAAATAAAAGGCAAAAAGCAATGAACGGTCATTAAATTTTACTCAAATAATTTCTGAAAATCAGTGTTTTCTATAATTTTATTTCTTTGCGCATTACAACGCAATATAAACTGCTCCTGATTTTACCAATTTTGCGATTTCATATACGCCCGCTGGAACTATTACAGCATAATCAGGCACATCGCTGTCTTTAAGGTCAAACATATTCATTGCATTTCTGCATACGTATATTTTTGTTTTTTCATTAAGACTGTCCTTGAGCTGATTTCTTAGCTGAGCGTGATGAAGAAGCGAAACTACCGAAGGTCCGAAAAATACGACGGTTATTTCTTCCGTATCTTCTATTGCAGACAAATTTTTAATTACGTTAAATGAAAGAGCAGGCATTATAGTACCGTTCGTAACCTGAATAACATATTTCATAAAAAAACCTCCATAAAATTATAAAATTAACTTGTGGCGGAGAAACTATTTCTCCGCCGAAGGATAAAGAAAATCCCACAATTTATTTACGTATGATATTTTATGACAGACGCAATATTGCAGTATTTGTTAAAGTGAACTATCTATGCAATAAATTGAAATGATAAGCAGTCTGGAGGCTGTTAAAAACACACCTGTTTCATCGTATGGCGGTGATTGTCCGGTACTTTAATGCCCCACAGGAGCAAACTCCGCATGCGTCGGCAATTAATGCCGGTTCAGGCAATACCCGCCTTATCTTATATGTAGAGTATAGCACATTATTAATAATAACTACATATCAGTGCATCATCTGCATTTTTTTCATCCAGTTCATTTTGGCAAGTCTGCGATATAAGGATTGCTGCGAAGGATAAAGAACTCGATATCCTTTTATATGAAAAGGTATCATTTCATATCCAAGGTATGTTTCTGCATTACCCACAGCCTTAACGTCACTAATTAATTTGCTTATACTTGGATTATTCTGCATGGCATCAGTTTTATATTGTTTAAGCGCTTTTTTAAGCATCATTACGCCTTTTATTGTGCTATGCATCATCCCCATAGTAAGCATTTTTTCCTGTTTAAGCTGCGAAGAATTAAGATTAAAAGATTTAGCATGCATTAAAATCCAATGTGGACCTGGATGATATTTATAAAAAATAGACGGGAATCCTAAAGAATGATGCATAAAAAACATTTCGGTCTTCATCATCTTAGCTTTACTCATCATCGTAGCGTTTGATTTAGCAGTATTAAGACCTAAAAAAATTAGGGCTATCAATGTAAATAATGTAGCTTTTTTAATCATGGTTAAACCTCCGTTAAAGTAATTATTATTAATTTATATTGAACTAAATAATAAAAGTATAACACATATGAAAAATTTTAATATGTCACTTAAGTGACATATTAAATATTCTTTAAATAAAATTAAAAAAAAATCATTATAAAAAAAATAAGTTAATTTGCTGTAAACTCGGCTATATTTTTTAGTTTTATCAAATCTTTTTAAAGTACTCCCCAATGTCCGGACCAAAAATAAGCTTCCTTAAGATGTGATAGTGTGATAGTGTTGTTTAATTAAGTATTTTATTTAATAATATTAATCTATTTTTTTACCTTATTATAAAGTTTAGAGTATGAAATAGGTTCCCCCGATGTAAAAATGATCGCTTCAATAACAGATTGAAGTTCATTTATGTCAGCTAAATATTCTTCCATAATTCATAATTAAAAATTTTTATTTTTTTTTATTATCTTCACATTGTAATTAGATAGGTTTAACTCTAATTTATTTTTTTATAATTTTTATTTCAATTATTTTATCTGCTACCTTAATACCTCTTGATTTTCAGGCTGTAGAATATTTTTCATTTCTTTTACATCTCTAATAATCACTTTCCACCACCAATTAAAAACTTCAACCTTGTCGTTTAATTCATTGACTTTATTCTCAATATATGTATCATTTTCATAATTTATAAAAAGTTTTTTTACATCTCCGTCATAACTATATATTTCTTCCAGATAGTCTTTAATGTTGTCTATCTCAATCAATAAACTTTGAATAGTATCTTGAAAATCTTCATTTTTATCCATTGTTTTACCCCTCTATAATATCATTATTTTACATGATTTACATCAGTTTCCCTGAATAATTTTCTTTAGCGACTTATAAAAAGAACAGTTAAATATTATATAATTCACTATCATTGCTATCAAAAAAATCAAGAAAGAATAAAAGGATAGTATTTTTAATATGCTGTTGCCCGACAATTTTCCTACGCTTTGAATAATATTTATTAGAATTGAAAATATTAAAAAGAAACTGCTGTTTAATATCCAAATATTAAAATATAAAAGTTTTTGAGCCGAAACTGTCTGTTTATTTTTTATATCTTCCGAATTATATGCATCATCTGCATTTGTAAAATTTTTATTATCGCACTCGCATTTATTTACATAATAAAATTCGCTGCTGTACAAAGAATTTGACGATGTATTAACCACAAAAAGGATCATAAATATAATCGCTTTAAGCCCTAAAAGAGCGGTATCGTTTGATGCGGGAAGATTTAACAGTACGCAAATAAATAAGAATCCAAATCCAAGAATAAAAATTAAAACCTGTAAAATTAAAAATCTTTTTGATATTATTTCTGCTTTTAAATTCATGCATTAACATTATACATACTTTGTAATACTTTTCAAATTTATTTTTTTCAAAAATCAATTCAGGGAATTATCTATTTTTGCCAAAGAATTTTATTAAATTCCAGCGGCGTTAAAACTTTAGGATGATAAGGTATAACGCGAAGGGTATAGTTATCAATAGGACGATCATTCGGAACCGCTGTCTCATAAATAAATTCATTTATATATCCGGAAGCAGGACATGTGTTAGTCGTTTCAGCCCTGAACGGCTCATTGTTTTCATCTCCCGAAGCAAAAACTTCTACTTTAATATCCTGCGGTTTAACTGCTCCGAGCCATATAGCGCACTTGACTTTATAATATTCCTCTTGTTTTTCAAAGACGGGTATTCCAATATGAATTTCGTTCCAGTTTTGTTCAAGTCTTTTCTTCCATTCATTGATAGTCAGAGCAAGTTCTCCGCCTGATGCATTTCTTTCCTCATATAAAGATGATAATGGAAGGTAAGCTTTTTCAACATATTCTTTCATCATTCTGAATGTAGAATATTTTGGCGTAAGAAGAAACATGCTCTGCCTTATCTTTTCAATCCATTTCATCGGAACACCATCTTTATTTTTGTCAAAAAATTCAGGGATTATAGACTCCTCTAAAAGTTTATAAAGTGATTCGGCATCCTCTTTATCGTTATTATAATATTTATCGGACGAAGAATGTATGCCGATAGCCCACCCCAGTTCTTTAGAATATGCTTCTGCCCACCAGCCGTCAAGAATAGAGCAATTAAGCCCTCCATTTGCAATTATTTTCATTCCGCTGGTTCCGCTGGCTTCAAGCGGACGTCTCGGATTATTAATCCATAAATCTATACCGCCTACTATTTTTTGTGCAATATCCATATCATAATCTGACAAGAAAAAAACCGTATTACGAATTTCGGGGTCTTGAGCAAACTGTATCCATTCTTTAATTAATAGTTTTCCCGTGAAATCGTCGGGATGAGCCTTTCCGCTAATCAAGATACGCACAGGTCTATTTTGACTTTTAAGAATATTTTTAAGCCTTGTTTTGTCGTACAATAGAAGGGTCGGTCTTTTGTATCCCGTGAATCTGCGAGCTAAACCGATATATAATGCATTAGGATCAAGGAATGAAGGCTCCTGATTAATACGGCAGCAGCCTTTCATTTTATTTATATGATTTTTAATATCGTCAAGCATAGAAAGCTTATTATTCATTCTGAATTCCCAGATTTCCGCGTCAGTCATTTTATTAATGAAATCAAACGATTCTTGGGAACATTTTTCTATTAAGGACTTTGTATCATTTTTAGTCAATAATTTTTCGGATATACTTGAAATCCATGTAGGCGTGTGAACCCCGTTAGTAATATAAGTAACCGGCACCTCTTTTATCGGCCGCCTCTCAAATAATCCGGAAAATAAATTCCTGCTTACTTCGCCGTGGATTTTGCTTACCCCGTTAATAAAACCGCTTCCCCGTATGGCTAAATATGCCATATTAAAAGGTTCGGTAGAATTTTCCGATGAAACTTTACCAATATTAATAAATTCTTCATCCATAATTCCGCATCTTTGTATATAATATGAAAGATAATTGCGGATAAGCGGCGGTTCAAAAGTATCAAAGCCTGCCTGCACAGGGGTATGAGTGGTAAAAATATTGCCTGCCCTTGTAACAGTCAGTGCTTGCCAGAAATCAGCGGAATTATTATCCTGCATCCAAGTATATGCGCGTTCAAGCACAACAAAAGCCGCATGTCCCTCATTCATATGGCAAATGTTTACGTCAATACCGAGTGCTCTGAAAACTTCAAAACCGCCGATTCCAAGAATAATTTCTTGAATTAATCTGATTTCTCTGCCTGCCTCATATAAATCTCCGGTAATTCCTCTATCTATTGAAAGATTTACAGGATCATTAGAATCAAGCAAATATAAAGGCGTGTTTCCTATTTTTGCTATCCATACCCTTAGCATGACGGTTCTATCCGGCAACGTTACAGACACGCGCAGCCATTCGCCTGATTTGTTTCTGCACGGTATAACGGGAAGGGAGTGCGGGTCATTGTAAGGATAAACTTCAATTTGTTCGGAAGAGCCGTTGATTATTTGACGAAAATATCCTCTTTGATACATAAGACCGATACCTACAAGAGGTACTCCTAAATCTTCGGCAGTTTTTAAATAGTCTCCTGCAAGTATTCCAAGACCGCCGGCATAAAGCGGAAGAGATTCATCTAATCCAAATTCCATGCTAAAATAAGCAACGGTTTTAAGATGATTTTCTTTATAATTTTCTTTAAACCAGCCCACGGCGTTATCCGTTTTTACCCAGTCGTGTTTTATCTGATTAAAATTTTTCATAAAATCAGCATTTGAAGATAATTTTTTTAAATCATCTAAAGATACCGTTTGCAGAATCAACCATGGATTGTGCGTTAAATACCACAGAGTAGGGTCTATTGTTTTAAAAAGTTCATCGGCATCATGATTATACGTCCAGCGAAGGTCAAAGACAATATCGTTAAGAAATTCAAGTCCTGCAGGTAAATTGCGAGTTAAATAATGTTCAAGCATAATCCCTCCTGGTTATATCTATCTTATTACCATATAAATGTAAATGATTCTCTATTTTTTATTTTTATGTGTCGCAGTTCAAATTTTCGGCCATTTCATAAAAATATGCCCTTTTAGGAAATACAAAAAGACAAACATAATAATAGTGATACCTAAGGAGGAAAAAAACATAATCCTGTTACTTTTGTCAGCTTTAGAGCCCGGTTGCTCACATTCACATTCTATCTCATTACTTAAATTATCTTGATTGTTTTGGCTTGCTTTTAACGAAATTTTCTGTAATTTTTGTCTTTTAAGTTTTGGTCGTATAAAAACAAAATAGAAACTTATTGCCAGACTTAAAATATTTAATATAATAAAATAATTTGTAAAATGAGCAAGTCCTTTTAAGGCAGAAGAAAATCCGCCAAAAGAACCTGCGCCGGCGGCGCTTATGCCTAATGCGCTTAAAACTAACGGCGCCCAGCAGCATGTTCCGCCTAATATTGCAAAAATCGACGGGATAACAGCT
>JAKAQK010000131.1 GCA_021822625.1 bacterium
AATATTATATAGCAGTGATAGTGCCGAAATTTGGAATATCGACTAAAGAAGCATATGAAGCCTTTGATGATTTGGTATTGACAAAAAAAATAAATTACTATAATATATTGAATTTGAACTTTAGTTCTAAACCGGACATTTTAAAAAAAATAAACAGCGTAAATAATTCCGGTAGCAAAGATACGAAAAATTATCATGAGTTAACTGGGTTAAACGATTTAAACATAGACTCAAAATTTGAAAATGATTTCGAAAATGTAATATTAGATATGTATCCCGTGCTGAAAGATATTAAAAATTTTACAATTCAGTACGGGACGGCGAATGAAAACGCACTGGCGGAAGCAGGTATGCTATCCGGCAGCGGCTCGGCAATGTTCGGAGTATTCAAAAGTACGGCAGGTGCGTCTGCATATATATCCGATATTGAAAATAAAGCATTTAGGAGTCAAATAAAGTTTATATTTTTAGGAGAAACTGATTTTAAAGAAAGACTAAATCAATCGAAAAGTTAATTTGAATAAAAAAGCCTGAGATTAACGGCTAAATTTGGAGGTTCTTGTATGCAGATTACCGAAGTTAATGTTTTTCCTGTTAATGAAGAGAAATTAAAAGCTTATGTAGCCATTACATTTGACAATTGCTTTGTAGTCAGAGACCTAAAAATTATAAACGGAAAAGACGGGCTTTTTGTTGCGATGCCAAGTAAAAAAAGAAAAGATGGAATATTTAAAGATATAGCGCATCCGCTAAATAACGACACGAGAAATCTAATAGAATCAGCCGTGTTAAAGGCATATAATGAAAAGATATCAGGCGGCGTTAGTAATAATAGCGACGATGATGATGACGACGACGATTATTAAGGATTATTTAGGATAAACTGTTATCATTATATATAAATTGCAGCATTTTTATTGATAATTTTAACATTATAATAATATATTTTTATGTTTTATTGGGGCGTCGACAAGCGGCAAGTCACAGGATTTTGATTCCTGCATTCGGAGGTTCGAATCCTCCCGCCCCAGCCAGTTTTTGTATTTATGGCTGATGCCGCTGTTTTAATGGTTTATTTCATTTTACGCTCATTATCGAGATTAGACGTTTGTAAGTTTTCATTAATAAATTTTCTATATTATACCTGTTTCATATAATTAAATGAGAGGAAGAATCGCATGCTGGACAGATTAAAATTATTTACCGGTAATTCCAATTATGAATTAGCAAAAAAAATGGCGGATTATCTCTGCATTCCTCTTGGAGATGCCGAAGTGTACAGCTTTAGCGATGGAGAAACTTTTACAAATATCAATGAAAATGTAAGGGGCAATGATATATTTATAGTTCAATCGACATCCACGCCGGTAGATAAAAATTTAATGGAACTTTTGATAATGGTAGATGCCATGAAAAGAGCATCGGCAAAAAGAATAACAGCCGTTATTCCATATTACGGCTATGCGAGACAAGATAGAAAAACTGCTTCAAGAGTGCCTATTACAAGCAAATTAGTTGCCGATTTAATTACTACCGCAGGAGTGAACCGCGTTTTGGCAATGGACTTGCATGCAGGACAAATACAGGGATTTTTTAATATTCCGGTAGACCATCTTTATGCCGTGCCGATTATAGTCAAATACGTAAAAGAAAAAGAATATAATATATCCGATGTTGTCGTTGTTGCGCCTGATGCGGGCGCGGTAGAAAGGGCAAGAGCGTTTGCAAAACATCTGGGCGTAACCTTGGCAATAATCGACAAACGGAGAATTAAGGCGAATGTCGCCGAAATAATGAATGTTATCGGAGACGTGAAAGATAAAGTAGCGCTTATGCTGGATGATATGATAGACACTGCGGGAACTATTACGCAGGGTGCCGTTGCCCTGAAGGAAAACGGTGCTAAAGAAATTATAGCGATGGCAACCCACGGCGTATTATCGGGAAGCGCCATCGATAAAATAAACAATTCACCAATTAAAGAGCTGGTTATTACAGATACCATCGACCAGAAAGATAAATTAAAAAGTTCGGAAAAAATTAAAATATTAAGCGTATCTACCCTTTTGGGCGAAGCGGTAAAAAGAATATACGACGAAGATTCGGTCAGTTCTCTTTTTCTTTAATTTATTTTAAGAATCAGTGAATTATATCTATTATATATTACTTAAAAATCTGCTATAATGTATTTTCTAAATTAATAAAAAAATAAAATAAGAGAAATTGTAGAAAATAAATTAGCGGATTTAGCTTAGCGAACAAAAAGATGTCAGTGAGTAGGTAACAAAATATAAATGTTGTTGCCATAGTCATCTTGACGGCATCAAGTGTATTGATTAGCATCACTGAATGTATCACAATTTATTATAACTTATTATAACTGATTATAACTATATAACCGCAATATAATTACTATATAACCAATAAATAAGTAAAAAGGAGATATAAGTGGAAATAATTAATTTAAATATCGATACAAGACAAAAGAAAGACAATGTAAAAGATTTAAGAAAAAACGGATTTATCCCGGGCATTATATACAGCAAACATTCCAGTCCGGTTTCAATTTCGCTAAATTCCAAAGAATTTTATAAAACATTTGCCAAGACGTCTATTTCATCCTTTATCAGCGTTAACAGCGATAAACCGGAAATAAACGGAAAAACCGCAGTGATTAAAGAAATTCAAAAAGACCCTGTTAAAGACAATGTGATACATATCGACTTTCATGAAGTTTCAATGAATGAAACGATAGAAATAGAAGCGGCATTAAATTTTGTCGGAAAAGCCGAGGGAATAAAAATGGGCGGGATATTAGAGCCTCTAATGAGACATGTTGTCATATCCGGACTCCCTAAAGATATAGTATATACCATAAATGTTGACGTATCCGAGCTGCAAATAGGCGATATACTTCATGCGGGCGACTTAAAAATCGGAGACGGACTTGAACTGGTAACCGACTCTGATACTGCCGTCGTTATGGTCGTCGAGCCGACTGTGGAAGAAGAAACACAAAAAACTGAAGAAGAACAGCCTAAAGCCGCTGAACCGGCTGCTGCCGCAAAATCACAGCCGCAGTCAAAAAACGAATAGAGCAGACGGATTGACGGTATAAATTTGATAAAAAAATATAATAATCTCAATGAGCTGTAATTTTAAATCTATAAGCCTATGACATCCGATATATTTATATTTGGACTTGGAAATCCGGGAATTGAGTATAAATATACGCGCCATAATTTTGGTTTTATAGCGGTTGATTATTTTGCCGAATCAAATTCTTTTCCTGATTTTGCACATAAAAAAAATTACGCTGTTTCAAGCAGGGCATTTTCAGATTCGGCTGCGGATAGCAAAAATGTTTATTTAATAAAACCTTTAACATTTATGAATTTGAGCGGTAATGCCGTCAAAGAAGTACTGAAAAAGCATAATGTTTTTTGCTTTAAAAATGGAGCAAAAGAAAATGAAAATAAGTCGGCAGACGATGATGTCCCTTTAATAATAGTAATTCATGACGACCTTGACCTAAATTACGGCAGAATTAAGATAAAATTCGGCGGAAGCGGAGGCTCTCATAACGGTATTATTTCAATAATAAGTTCATTGCAGAGCAAAGAATTCTTAAGATTAAAATTAGGCATTAATTCTGAAACGAGAAACAGATTTAAAACCGGCGCCGATTATGTGCTTGGTCGGTTTTCAAAAGATGAAATCAAACAAATGCCGGATATTCTTAATATGTTAAGCGATATTTTAACATCGCTGATTGGCGACGGATTGACAAAAACGGCAAATAAGTTCAATTCTATTCTAAAAAATTGACATTCCTGAAATAATATAATAAACATAATCAAACTATTAATAAAATAATAAAAATAATATAATAAACATAATCAAACTATTAATAAAATAATAAAAATAATATAATAAAAAAATAATAAAATATGGGATTGAAATGCGGTATTGTCGGTTTACCGAATGTAGGTAAATCAACCATTTTTAATGCAATAACTTCAGGGAACGCAGAATCGAGCAATTACCCGTTTTGTACAATTGACCCAAATATAGGCATTAAACCCCTGAACGATGAAAGGCTTTTTAAGTTAGCCGATATAGTCGTCGAACCGGAAAAAATAACCCCCACTTACGTTGAATTTGTTGATATTGCAGGGCTTGTTAAAGGAGCATCTTCTGGGGAAGGATTAGGCAACAGATTTCTTTCGCACGTAAGGACGG
Organism: bacterium; assembly: GCA_021822625.1. Lineage (GTDB taxonomy): Bacteria > SZUA-79 > SZUA-79 > Acidulodesulfobacterales > Acidulodesulfobacteraceae > Acididesulfobacter. The sequence continues at coordinate 4,243 of JAKAQK010000131.1, forward strand.
TTGATTTAATTATTCAGGTAATAAGAGTATTTAAAGAAGAAACCGTAGTACATGTCGAAGGAGGCGTCGACCCCGTCAGAGATTTAGAAATAATAAATACGGAACTTGCTCTGAGCGACCTTGAAATAATTGGCAAACACCTTCAAAAACTTGAAAAAATTGCCAGAAGCGGCGATAAAACAGCTAAAATAAATCTCGATTTTTTGCAAGGCGTCAGTAAAACTTTATCTGACAATGGAAATCTGAATAGCGAAGACTTTTCTGAAGAAGAAAAAAATTTATTGAAATCTCTTGGAATAATATCTATAAAACCTTTTTTATATATTTTAAACGTTGACGAAGAATTTATTCATCCTGAAAATTCAAATAAAGAAATCGATGATATATCGAAGATAGCATCTTCAAGAAATATACCTGTTGTAAAATTATGCGCAAGATTGGAAGAAGAACTTTCTAAACTCGACGATGACGATAAAAAGGCTTTTTTGTCCGACTTCGGACTTGAAAGTTCAGCTTTAGACATAGTTGCTAAAGAGAGCTTCAAATTATTAGGACTTATTACATTTTTTACACAAGGGAAACAAGAAGTAAGGGCTTGGGAAATCAGAAACGGTTTTAAAGCGTCGCAGGCTGCAGGAACAATACATTCAGACTTTGAAAAAGGTTTTATCAGAGCGGAAGTTATTTCATACGACGATTTTATTAAAGCCGGTTCTGAAGCAAATGCGGCAAAAATGGGCGTTTTAAGATTAGAAGGCAAAGATTACGTCGTTAAAGACGGCGACATTATGCACTTCAGGTTTAATGTCTAAATATTCGCGCATCTTACGCCAACAATTAGGCGGGAGTATTTTACTTGATAATTTTTAAATAATGCAGTATGGTATTTGCAATACCTTTTCTAACCATCATTATTGCATATGCCGCAAGAAGCAGCGCTGCTATTTTGCCTGCTGCGTTTGACCCCTTTTTCCCAAGTATCTTTATTAAAATGCGCGTATTTTTTAAAACAAAATAAACTATCAGAATATTAATAAAAAAGGCTATTGTTACAATAACATATCCGTAAACCCCTACCAATATCAAAAGGGTTGTCAAAACTCCCGGTCCGACTATTAACGGAACTCCTATCGGCACTACGCCTAAATCTGCGTTATTTAGAGATTTTTTTAACCCCTCCTTTTCGGATATTAGATTTTTTATAGATATTATGAAAAGTAAAATTCCTCCCGCTATTTCAAAGTCGTAAATTGAAATACCCATAATCAGAAAAACAAGTTTTCCTAAAAATAAAAAACCCAAACCCACCGTAAAAGCGGTTATAAGAGAATTTTTGCGTATATGTTTTTCTTCCAGAGCGTCTGAATCCTTGATAAAATCTATATATATAGGCAAGATACCGAATATATCTATTGCGACAAGAATAGGTATTGAAGCCAGAAAGATGTGATAGATATACGTTATTATAATAGTTTTCATAATACGGCAAAATTTAACTGAATAAATA
>JAKAQK010000132.1 GCA_021822625.1 bacterium
ATTACAAATCGTATATTCAAGCAAAGATAAGAAAATTTACGGAGCGGATCAATTAATAAAGATTAACCCTAAAAATAACAAAAGCGAAGAAGGGATACGCAATTTGGAAGATTTTGAGTTTGATTTTACGAAATTAATCGAAATATCAAATTCTGATGTAATAGATAATATAAGATTTTATTCGGAATTACCCCATATAAAAAATATATTTAAAAATAAAAATAAATTTATAGAAATTACGTTATGAGAGGATTAATATTAATAATCGAAGGGAATTACGCACATTTTAGAAAACCGGAAACTAATAATAATCCTCTTTCGCATGATTTTATCACTAAAACTGCACTTATCGGTCTAATAGGAGCAGTGCTCGGGAAAGAACGCGATGAAATGCGTTTTTTATTCCCGCGGTTAAGCGAAGACTTATTATACGGAGTAAAAGTTTTAAATCCGGTAAAAAAAGAATCTTGGGGATTTACAATGCATAAAGTAAAAACGCTATCGGATATGGCACCTAAATATATGGAATTATTAAAATTGCCAAAATTTCAAGTCGCTATAGCTCTATATAATAGCTGTGAATGTACAAAAAACTTATTCAACAAATTTATAAAATCCTTAAAAAACAGTGAATCGAAATATACACCAGTACTCGGATTACACAACTGTCCGGCCAAATTAACATTCTTATCGGAAGGGAGATTTTCCGATGAAAAAAATGATAATTTTAAAACTAAATATGTAATATCTACAAAACACGAAATAAATATAAAAGAAACTGAAAAATTCAGGATCGGATTTGAGCGCATACCGACTTTTCAAAACGATGATTTCTGGAATCCGCCGGATAAATACATAAATGTAATATATCCATCGGAAAATAATGAAATAACGGTTAGGGGAAAATATTACGAGTATTCCGATGGTGATAAATTATGGTTGATTTAACGGAATATTATTCGCATCCTAATAAGCTAATTACCGAACATACCGATAATGTTGTTAAAAAAGTTATATCTTTGACAGATCTTAAAATAGCCGAACTTGCGGCAATATTTCATGATGCCGGAAAATTAAATCCTAATTTTCAATTAAAAATTAATAAAAACTTTAACAAAAAAATAAAAATTGGATATTCCAATCACGCTTATCTGTCAGCTTTAAGTTTTATCTGTTACTGCAAAGTCAATCAGGATAAATTATTAAACGATTCGGGCAACATGATAGAGCGTTATAAGATAGCGAGCGTATTAACCGTTATAGCACACCATCATGGCAATCTGCCCAATTTTCCGAATATTTTTAATGAAGAAGAATATTCGGAACTTTTATCGTTCCTTGATAAAAATCCGTATTTACCGATATCAGAATTCATAGAAAATTATATAAAACATAATCATTTTTCGGTAACGAATAAAAAACCAGAAGAATTAGAACATTATCGCGGACCTTTTTTATACCAAATAACAAATTCACAATCTATAACAAACCCGCTCGATTTTTTTATAGAAACGCAGTTCGCTTTCGCGTCCGTCATAGCCGCCGATAAATCGGATGCATCAAATTACGAAACCCAAGAATATATTGCCGAATTCTGTAATAAGTATAATAGTAATCTTGACGCTTATATAAAACAATTCGAACTTAACTCCGAAATCAATAAAATAAGAAACGAGATAAGAAAAAAGGCCAACGAAAAAATTAAAGAAGAATTAAACAAAAACAACCCAAGGGTATTCTCTCTTACCGCTCCTACAGGTTCGGGAAAAACAATTATGCTTCTTTCTCTCGCTGGAGAAATTTTAAACTTTCAAAAAAATTTACGCATTATTTACGCATTGCCGTTTCTCTCTATTACCGAACAGGTTGAAGAAGTATGTCATAAAATTTTTAAAGAACAAAAAGATTATATCCGGAGAATAGATTCAAAATCAGAAAATAAAGATTTTGAAAAATTACAATCCGAACTCGACGGCGACCCTAAAGCTATCCAAAAAATTCTTGAAACGCAGTTTGCGGAAGATACATTCGATTACCCGTTTATAATTACAACATTCGTCCGCCTTTTTGAAACCTTGATAAGCAACAAAAACTCTACGCTTCTCAAATTACCTAATTTTGCAAACACGATATTTCTAATCGATGAAATTCAATCGCTTCCGCCGCGTCTTTACGGTTTTTTCGTCGCATTTCTTGATTCATTTTGCAAAAAATTTAATTCATATGCTATTATTTCTACTGCCACTATGCCTGAATTTGAATTACCTGAAAATAATAAGCATAATCTGCATGAATTTTTCGGTGATTATACTAAACCAATAGAATTGCTTTCTTTGAAATATTTTAACGAAAAAGTATTTAATCGTTATTCTATCGAAAGATTGCCGTATCCCGTCACTACAAACGATATCGCAAATATGATAAAAAAAGAACAATCATCAGCGCTGGTAATTTTAAATACAATTCAAGATACGAAAGATCTATTCGCTCAATTAAAATTAATAGGAATCGATTCCGAAATAATTTTACTCAATACGCATTTTACTTTAAGTGATAGAAAAAAAAAGATAAAACATAGTAAAGATTTACTTAAAAACGGAAAACGGATTATTCTTATTTCTACACAACTTATAGAAGCGGGGGTTGATATTGACTTCCCGATAGTTTATAGAGATTTTTGTCCGATTCCCAATATTGTTCAATCAGCAGGACGATGTAATAGAAACAATAAAAAAAATAACGGTAAAATAATTGTCTTCGACCTTCAAAAAGATAATAAAAGCCGTTCTAATTTAATTTATCAAGGAAAAGATTCAAGATTTTTGAATTTCGCCAAAGAAAAAATTAAAAATCTGAAATTACAAGAATGCGAGCTTATAGATTTGCAAAAATCCTTTTTTAAAGATATTCAAAAAAATACTTTATTTGGAACACATTCGTTTAGTCAATCAAAAAATGAAGATATAGACTTTATTCAATGCATTAAAGATATTGCTTTTGAAAAAATAGGTAAATTCAGGCTTATAGACGAACAAAAATTTGGAGAAGAATTTAGTTATTATGTTTGCAAAACTAAAGATGACGAATTAATGTTTGAAAAATTAAAAAAATTACAGTTGGAATTACAACAGATTAATTTCGATGATTATCAAAAAAGAAAAAGAAAAAATATAGAAATAAAAAATCAGCTTAAAAACATGTCGGATAATATAATACAAATAAGGCTAAAACCGGATGATTCACCTCCAATAGCGGAAGAAAAATGTTTTGGATTGTTAAAACTGTCTTATGAATATTATAATGAAGAAACAGGAATTCGCTTAACAACGGAAAATCAAATTTTATAATTGAATTGCTTGAATTATAAATATTTAATTTTGATATGTTTTAAAATAAATATTAATTATTAATGAAAAATAATTTTAACCGTCGGCCTGGTGTAAATAGAACATACTATGCAATATTTTATTTATTTTTGAAGCAAGGCAACGAGCTTATTATAAGGAACTTGTCCATATTTCTTCTGCCGATGCCAATAAGTACGTTAAACTTGCAGAAGTTTTATTAAAGAAATAAAAAAATATCCATTTATAAATTATATTATAATTGATAAATTTTGAATAATGGTAAATATTGATATTCCACACAGCCAAACTTTTTTAAAGTCTCAATCGCAGGCGGATGCGGTTACCGGCACTGAATTTAATTATTATCTTCTTTGCAAAAAAAAGCTATGGCTCTTTTCTCACGATATAGAGATGGAACATAACTCTGACGATGTTTTGATTGGAAAACTTATAGACGAAGAATCGTATTCAAGGAAAAAGAAGGGTATAATTATAGACGGAGTAGTCAAAATAGATTTTCTAGACGATAACGTAGTTCATGAGGTTAAAAAATCAAATAAAATGGAGGAAGTCCATATAGGACAAGTTTTATATTATATATATCGTTTAAGACAAAAAGGAGTCGATATAAGAAAAGGTATAATAAATTACCCTAAACAAAAACAAACGACCGAAGTAATATTAACGCAAGAAAAAGAGGATGAAATAAAAAATACGGTTAAAAAGATTGTTGAAGTCAAAAATATGCTAAAATCACCGGATGTGTTAAATTCTAAAATATGCAAAAAGTGCGGCTACGAGGATTTTTGTTACTCATGAAAAGAAATTATTATATAACAAGAAATGGACGCTTAAAGAGACAGGATAATACCATTTCTCTTGAATTCGAATCCGGAGAAAAGAAAACAATCCCAATAGAAGATATAGAAGGAATATATCTGTTGGGCGAAACAGACCTGAATACTAAACTGCTTAATTTTTTGGCACAGCAAAAAATACCTTTGCATGTATTTAATTATTACGGTTATTATTCGGGTTCTTATTATCCTAGAGAACATCTTAATTCCGGTTTTATAATTGTAAACCAAGTAGAATTTTACAAAGATACGGGAAAAAGACTTGGCATCGCAAAAGAATTTATAAAGAGCGCAGCGCACAATATTCTTTGTAATCTTAGGTATTATAAAAATAGAAAACCGGGTCTTGAAAATTATATATCCGATATAAACAAAATAATACCTAAATTAGATGAAACCGGCGATATTTCCGAACTTATGGCTTGGGAGGGACATATAAGAGAACGTTATTATGATAGCTTTAATGCTATTTTAGACCTCAAAGAAGAATTTACTAAACGGAACAAAAGGCCCCCAGATAATATTTTGAACGCTCTTATATCTTTTGGAAATTCTTTGCTTTACGCAACTACGCTTGGCGAAATTTACCATACCCAGCTTAATCCGACCGTAAGTTTTTTGCATGAACCCGGCAACAGGAGATTCTCTTTAAGCTTAGATATTTCGGAGATATTTAAACCGATAATCGTTGATCATGTAATATTTAAATTAATGAATACAAATATGCTTGGCGAAAGGGATTTTGAAAAAGACGTAAATTCTTGTTATCTTTCGGAAAACGGAAGAAAAATATTTTTAAGAGAATATGATGATAGATTAAACACTACCTTAAAACATAGAGGGCTTAATAGAAACGTATCTTATAGGCATATTATCCGCTTAGAATGCTATAAATTGGAAAAGCATATTTCTAATATTGAGGAATATAAAGCCTTTAGAGCATGGTGGTAATTTTATTTATTTAAACTTTTAATGATGATTCAAAAATATGAATATAATTCTTGTTTATGATGTAGGCGAAAAAAGAGTGCAAAAAATCCATAAGCTTTTAAAACGATATTTAAACTGGGTGCAAAATTCTGTTTTTGAAGGAGAATTGACATACGGTCAATTTGAGGCTATGAAAAATGATATTATTAAAAGAATGAAAACGGATGAAGATTCTATCATAATTTATTCACTTGGCAGCCTAAAATATACAAAACGCGAGATCATCGGTATTGAAAAAAATATAACCGATAATTTAATATGAAAACAATTTAATATGAAATATGGTATTGTCGTCGAGCTACAGGAGTTTTTGCAGCATTTGATATTGACAGACAAATTTGTTTATGATTTAATGTAAGTTATTATTTTTATGGACAAATATTTGCCTTTTAATCGCACCAATATGGAATTGAAACAAATTAAACTCTCTTAAAAATACTCTTTGCGGCGAATACTTAAACTTGGCGAATCCACCTATTAGTATTAAAACAAACATAAACACTGCCGTTATCTTAAATACCGTCTTAAATATTTTTTCGCT
>JAKAQK010000133.1 GCA_021822625.1 bacterium
CGATCTTAGAACAATTAAGAGCAATTGAAAACGGTTATAAAATTAAGGTAAAAACGGTCGGTATTTCAACAATACCTGTTGATATTCCCGCCGATATAAAAAAAGTTGAAAGTTATTTATTAAAATTATATAATTAACATTTTATAATTAATGTTTGTTTTTTCATAAAAATTAAATTTCAAAAAAGAGGTATTAAACAGAAATGAAAAAAGGAATCCATCCGGAATATTTTGAAACAAAAGTAAGGTGCGCATGCGGAAATGAATTTGTTACCGGAAGCACGGTAAAAGAAATTCATATAGACATTTGCTCCCAGTGTCATCCGTTTTATACCGGCAAACAAAAATTTGTCGATAGCGCAGGCAGAATAGAAAAGTTTAATAAAAAGTATAATATAGAAAAAAAGAAATAAAATAATTTTAACTTATTCGCCCGAAAGCCCTGTCCCGCTGAGTATAAACGCACATCGCATATGAGATGAAAGGCGAAACGGTTTTCAAACATTTTCCGTAAAGCAATATCTCAGCAGGGACTGCGGAAAAAAAGTTTACTTTATCTTACGTGTTTTGTCTTAATTTATTCCAATTAATTTACTTAATTAACAGCTGCCGATGAACCGGCTAACAGATCCAGATAGCGAGGTAGCTAGATAGATAGATGGTTAAACTAATAAATTATACGACTAATCCTGAAATTACTGTTGCAATAGCTGCAAGGCTGTGTTACAGCGCTTCAGATATAACAAAAATAGAGTATGATTTTAAAGAAGCTGAAAACGGTTTAGAAAAAGCGAGAAAGTTAATAAAAAAAATTAGAACTTCAGGACATGAATCAGTGCTTGAACATGCTAATTTTACGTTCATAGTAGACAAGCTGTCGAGAAGCGCTTCGCACCAGTTAGTAAGGCACAGAATAGCTTCGTATTCCCAGAGAAGCCAAAGATATGTAAAAGAAATTAATCCGCAAATAGTTATTCCTGAATCTATATCCGAAAATAAAGAATTTTTAGATAAATTTAATACCTTAGTAGGAGAAATTTATTCTTTATATGGGTTTTTTTTAGAGAACGGCATTCCCGCCGAAGATGCAAGATATATTTTACCTAATGCCGCACAAACACAATTAAGTTTTACTATGAACGCAAGAGAGCTGCTGCATTTTTTTAAATTAAGGGGATGCGAAAGAGCGCAGTGGGAGATAAGAAATCTTGCTAAAGAAATTTTTAAACTTGTTTATCCGATAGCTCCATCTATTTTTCAGAACGCCGGACCGTCTTGCGTTAGAAGCGGCTGCTCAGAAGGAGAGTTTAGCTGCGGCAGGTCTTTAGAAATTAAAAAAGAATGGATGAAGGGTTTAGTATAATGGAAGATTTAATCGAACAGAATAATTATAAAAATGACAATGAGCCGACTTTTACAAAACTTGAAAATGCTATAGTGCAAAAGTGTAAAGAACTTAAGGAAGAAGCTATAAATATTAATAAAAATATTCAAGAAATCAGCAAAGACGGTTTTAATGAATCAGCTAAAGAACCTATTAAAAGATATAACGCAATCAAAAGGGTCACCGATACTTTTGATGAATACAGTAAAATACTTTCTGACATAGAAGAACTTCAAAGGCTTAAAAAAAAAGAATCAGATAATGAACTTTTAGCTATGGAGATACAGGAGATTAACGACCTGCAGGCTAAAGCAAATAAAGCCTCAGAAGCAATAAAAGAATATTTTTATCCTAAAGATGCCGATGCCGACAAAGATATACTTTTGGAGATAAGAGCGGCGACAGGCGGGGAAGAAGCTGCGCTTTTTGCTCTGGATTTGTACAAAATGTATAATAAATATGCGATAATAAAAAATTTCAATTTTGAACTAATTTCTTCGAGCTATTCCGCGTCCGGAGGGCTTAAAGAAGCTGTAATATCGGTAAAAGGCAAAGATGTTTTTAGACTTTTGAAATATGAAAGCGGCGTGCACAGGGTGCAAAGAATTCCTGCGACTGAAACTCAGGGAAGGGTACATACTTCAGCCGCTACAGTCGCAGTTATGCTGGAGCCTGAAGAGATAGACCTTAAGATAGCTTCCGAAGATCTAAGAATAGATGTTTACAGGTCAACCGGACATGGCGGGCAGAGTGTCAACACGACCGATTCTGCAGTCAGGATAACGCATTTACCTACTAATCTTGTCGTCACGTGCCAGGATGAAAAATCGCAGCATAAAAATAAGGCTAAAGCCTTAAGAATATTAAGGTCTCGATTATTAAGCAGATTAGAAGCCGATAAAAAATCTATAGAAGCTAAAAATAGAAAAAATATGGTAGGAAGCGGAGACAGGAGCGAAAAAATAAGGACATATAATTTTTCGCAGGGCAGAATAACAGACCATAGGGCAGGAATAACGCTTCACAAACTTAATTACATTATGGAAGGAAATCTTGACGAGCTGCTAATTCCTCTGTCAAAATACTTTGAGTCGCAAAAGTCTCTTGAAATCAAATAATTTTACTATTTTTGAAACAATTAAAGCCGCTTCCGAATATTTAAAAGAAAACAACAACGAGATTGTTGATTATTTTAAAGAATCTTTGCTTCTTATGAGTTATGCTTTAAATGTTTCTATTGAAAAAATTATTATAAACTATGAAAATAAGATAACTGAAGACAAGCAGAATATTTTTAACGGTTATATTAAAAGAAGAGCAGAAAAAGAACCATTCGCATATATAATTAACAATAAAGAATTTTATTCTATAGATTTTTTTGTAGATAAAAATGTTTTGATACCCAGACCTGATACGGAAATTTTAGTTGATGAAAGTTTAAAAGAAATTTATAGATTAACTAATAAAAAAATAAACAGCGCCAATTCTTATAGCCGTCAAAGCTGCAATGAGTCGGATATAAAAAATAATGCAGCCAAAAGCATCAGCATTATAGATATCGGCACAGGTTCAGGCGCCATTGCGGTATCAATAGCTAAGAACTGCAAATATCCAAATATTGAAATATTTGCCGCCGATAATAGTTATAATGCTTTAAATATCGCAAAAAAAAATGCGGTATTAAATAATGTAGAAAATAAAATTAAATTAACGTATTTTAATATTTTAAATCCAAATATATGCTGGTATAATGAATTTAGTAAAAAATATAATGCAGATTTTTATAATTTTGATATTATAATATCAAATCCGCCTTATATAATATCGTCTGATATCAATTTTCTGAGCGATGAAGTTAAAAATTACGAACCTTGTGAGGCTCTTGACGGAGGCATTGACGGGCTTAAATTTTATAGGAAGATATTCGAATTGTTTTCATCGGCAATAAAAGACTCTATTAGTAGTAATTCAACAGCTAATGAATTTTGTTTATTGCTAGAAATAGACAGCAGATATAAAGAAGAAATTAAAAAAATTTTTGAATTGACATTCTATAGTAAAGATAATAACTATAATAATAGTTTCGAAGATTATAAATCTAAAATAAATACAAAAGATAATAAAAATAATCCAATCAATATAACAATTAATTTTATAAAAGATCTGTCAGGAAAAGAAAGGGTGGCAAAGATTAATTATGGAAAAAATGATAATTGAAGGCGGTATCCCTTTAAGGGGCGAAGTATCTATAAGCGGTTCAAAGAACGCTGCATTACCTATTATTGCATCATCTATTATGTTTGACGATTCGGACAATGAACTTTATAATGTTCCAAATCTTCAGGATATAACTACTATTAAGAAACTTCTTATCAGTCTTAACGCCGAGATAAAAGATTCGGATGACGGCAAATTATCTATAAATACATCAACCATTAACAACTTTGATGCGCCTTACGACCTTGTAAAAACCATGAGAGCTTCGGTTCTTGTTCTGGGACCGCTGCTTGCTAAATACAAAAAAGCCAGGGTGTCGCTTCCGGGCGGATGTGCTATTGGTGCGAGGCCGATTGATTTCCATTTGCGGGCGCTTAGGGCTCTCGGCGCCACTATTACAATGGAGCATGGATATGTTGAGGCTACTGCCGGAAAACTTAAAGGTGCTGAAATTATTTTTCCGATACCTTCTGTTACAGGAACGGAAAATATTATTATGGCGGCAACGCTTGCGGAAGGCACTACTGTTATAAAAAATGCTGCAAGAGAGCCTGAAATAGACGATTTAATTCTTGCCTTATGCAACGGCGGAGCAAATATCAAAAGAGTCGAACCATCCGTTATAGTTATTAAAGGGGTTAAAAAGCTGAATAAATTAAGCCATTATATTGTTTCAGACAGAATTGAAGCGGGTACTTATATGGTTGCGTCGGCTATAACGCAAGGCGACATTATAGTTAAGAATGTTAATCTGAATCATATAGGCGCAATTGTAGATAAATTAACCGAGGCAGGTGTAAAAATAAACGTTGTTTCAACTTCTTCGGTAAGGGTAAAAGGTCCTAAAACGATTAAAAGCGTTGATATTTCAACGGCACCTTTTCCTTATTTCCCCACGGATATGCAGGCTCAAATGATGGCGCTTATGTCTATTGCAGGAGGGTTATGCGTTATAACCGAAAATATTTTTGAAAATAGATTTATGCACGTAGCTGAGCTAAGAAGGCTTGGAGCCGATATAAAAATATGCGGTAATTTTGCTATAGTGAAAGGTACAAGCGCTTTGTCCGGAACGGAGGTTATGGCTACGGATTTGAGGGCAAGCGCATCGTTAGTTTTGGCAGGACTAGCTTCGTCTAAAGATTATACATCTATCTCAAGAATATATCATTTGGACAGAGGATATGAAGCCATGGAAAAAAAATTATCCGGTTTGGGAGCCATTATCTCAAGAATAAAAGATTCAAACACGGCGGATTACAATGATGAATATTTATTAAATCAATCAATGGCATCGGGAATTAAATAAATGAAAGAAAAGGTGAGGATTGCAATTCCGAAAGGACGCGTGCTTGAAAGCGCCCTTGATTTATTAAGAAAATCGGGGTTCATTAAACATTCTGATGAAGATTATAATTCTCGAAAATTAATATTTAATTACGAAGATGACGATGCAAAGTTATTAATAGTCAAACCATGGGATGTCCCTACGTTTGTCGAATATGGCGCGGCGGATATCGGCGTAGCGGGAAAAGACATTTTGCTTGAGAAATTTAAAAATGTTTATGAACCGCTTGATTTGGGAATTGGGAAATGCAGAATAGCAGTTGCCGTACATAGGTCTATAAACTCTGGCAATATTGTCTGCACTGACGCAGCAGTTTTAGAAAAATCGGACAAAAATGAAAAAATCGTAATCGATGGCAACGAGACCGATAATATTCGAACTGCATTATATCTCTCAAATAATATAAGAGTGGCAACAAAATATGTAAATATAACAAAAGATTTTTTTAAAAAAAAGGGTATAAGCGTTCAGATAGTCAAGCTATACGGAAATATTGAACTGGCTCCTTTAACCGGACTTTGCGATGTCATAGTGGATCTTGTATCTACGGGTGAAACCCTGAGACAAAATAATCTTTTGCTTATTGAAGAAATTGCTCTTATAACATCGCGCTTAATCGTCAACAGAGCGAGTTTAAAAACAAATCCTAAAGAAATACATAATATTATAATGAGAATAAATCAAAATATAAA